>JASGCH010000170.1 GCA_030054245.1 Gammaproteobacteria bacterium
GTCTGATCGGTTCAGGATGTTACCCCTCTGGTTTTTAAGACGACTCCAGCGTGCAACTAGGGGGCAATAGTCTTTCATACAGTTGCCTGACAATATGTGCTGTAGCTCCCCATATAAATCGGGTTTTATGGTTTTCTTGGTAAGGTATGGCCAGCCATTTTCTGGCAATACCTTGGTATTCCGAAATATGCCAATGATGGTTTGATGGATCAAATAAAAACGCCAAGGGAACTTGAAAGACTTCATCTACTTCAAAACCATCTAAAAATGGTAAGAAGTTCCTTTCTATAATCGCCACGACGGGTGTAATACAAAATGGCGCGATAACCGTGCGATAATCTGGCAAGACCCCTAAAATATTTATTTTTTCAACCGGTAGGCCAATTTCTTCATAAGCTTCTCGAGAAGCGGTTTGCACGGGTGAAGAATCCCCTGATTCGCGTTTTCCTCCTGGAAAAGCAATTTGACCGGCATGGTTGCGTAACTTAGTAGATCTTTGAATAAAAATCAACGATGGGGAGTCAGCCAAGACAAAGCCAACTAAAACTGAAGATTGAATAGCATTCGCGTCCAAGTGCCCATTGTTCCAATCGTTCCAATCGACATAACCTCGTGGATTGGTGAATACAGTTTTAATGTACTCCTCTTGGTAGAAAGGTGGTTCTAACTTGGGTAAGTGTGCGTCGATTTGCACAACGGGCGTGTCTTCAGCTCTAAAATGGGCAATGGTAGCATTAGAATGGTTGGCGTTCAAGACATTTCCTAGTGATTCAAAAGACTAGAAAACCCATGCTGGGACAAGCTACTAACTTGTGGACCCTAAATTCTTGGTCGATTGGCTATAGACTAATTTCTCTTTGATGCGAGCAGATTTACCACTACGGCTACGCAAATAGTACAACTTAGCTCGACGAACATCCCCCCGGCGTTTGACCTGTATGCTGGCAATCATGGGGCTATAAGTTTGAAAGGTTCTTTCTACGCCTACATCATTGGAAATTTTACGGACCATAAAAGAGCTGTTTAAACTTCTGTTTCTTTTGGCAATAACCACACCTTCAAAGGCTTGGACTCGTTTTCTGGTACCTTCGACCACATTGATATTGACGATTACCGTATCTCCGGTTGAAAAGTTAGGTATATCCTTGTTTAATCTTAGAATTTCTTCTTGTTCTAAAGTTTGTAATAGATTCATAGCGGTTCTGTTAGTTATTAAAGACCGTTGTATCGCGAGTTCACCGCCGACTACCCTGCTAAATTACTGGGTTATACCGTGAACGGGTAGTAAATTTCGCTGGTTGTGCGTAGCTTGGTAATGAGGGCAACTCGTGGGAGGCTGTGTGAAGGTCTCTTAAAAAGATACCAGTGAATTGTACCATGTTTTAGAGCCTATTACTTGGTAATAAGTGCGTTGTTAGACAGAAAATTAAATTGACAGACGATGACTAGAATATCTGCGTATTTTTTCATATTCTCAGTAAACGGCTCAAATGGGGAAGCTGATTTGGTGATTTCTTGAGCTGATTTATCCAACGCCAAATTGCCAGAGCTCTTGATAACTTCTAGGGCTATCACGCGACCCTGTAGGTCTAGGCTTATTGCCAAAGTCAGTGTCCCATACAATTTCACTCCGTCTTTTTCTGGAAAATGCGAGGTGCCTTGCTTTTCAACGATTTTTCGGAACTTGTCGTAATAGACTGCGTAAAATATTTCGGTCGTAGAGGGACCAATAAATTGCTTCCGCGGTCTCTTGTTTTCTTCTTCTATGCGATTTTCAAGTTCAGCAATCGTCTTACTTAGGAGCGCTCGTTTTGACTCTAAAGCTACTGATTGATTACCTGAATGTACTTGGGAAAGTGCTTCTAATGACTTTTTTATCTCAGCCAATAGTTTTAACTGCTCTTTTTGTAAGGACTGAATTTCCGACTTAGCTTTTTCATTGAGGCTACCTAGCTGTGTTTTTCCACTATAGGGTATCGGAGATTTGGCTCGGTTTTCCTCTCGCTCTCCTCCACCGATCAAATTGGTTTGTGCGTAGGTCGATTGATGGGTTTTATTTTTTGACAAAGAGTTTAGCAAAATGATATCAATAGGCGTGGTTTGAATGGTCTTTTCTAATGATGGGGGCACCATACGGACCATAAAAGTCATGGCATGTACCAACAATGATGCCAATAAAGCTACCAAAAGTCCTTGATGATGTTTTGTTAACTTCAAAAATGTTTTTTTGTCAAAAAAATGGTGATGGAAATTCATAAAGATAATCATAGCCATTCGGCTATCCGTATGAGACTGTTTTGGGTGATTCTAATAACAGTCTTTATTAGGTAAAAATACCCGTTACTACATGCAAAGTTCATTTCATCCGTAAACTAAGACGGTTGCACCATCGGCTGGTGCCGCTCGACGAGCTACCAAAGTACAAGGCTTGCGTTGCGCACAACCAGCGGAATCGGGAGATCATTCGCTGGTGGGCGCTCGCTGGTTTCGCATATTGAGTATATGCAAAACCAGCGAGCGGAAGCACAATGGATAGCAGAACGAACTGCCAAACATACATAACGCAGTCATTTGACAACCTCGGCACCAGCCGATGGTACAACAGTCTTTAAATGTAAATCCATGTATGTGTCACGCAGTAAATTGATAGGTCGCGGTACAACAGTCTTTTAAGGATGCAACGGTATTTTTTTTAGCTATACCTCAAGAATGAACTACCTTTATGCTTATTGGTCACAATCATCAGGGATCAGTCAATGTATCATTTTGATTTTAGCTACTTTATCGGTTGTTTCATGGACCGTAATCATAGAAAAATGGCTATATTTAGCTAAGTTTAACCATCAAGCTAGCAAATTACAAAAATTCCAAGAATTAAAGAGTACTCCAATAGCCGAAGAATATTTGCATCAACATTGCTATTTTTTTTGGCAAGTTCTGAAATTGGTTCAAAAAAACCGCGGAATCAACCATCAGGTCATCCCTCTGGTGGCTTTGCTCGAGTCGCAACAGACTATGGTTTTAACCCATTATGTTATGAAGTTACAAAAGGGGCTTACCGTGTTAACTTCTATTGCACACAGTGCCCCTTATTGGGGTTTATTGGGCACTGTGGTTAGTATTTTACAAATATTTAACCAACTAGAACTGGCGGTGGATAGTCAGTTATCGATGATGGCCAGACCTTTGGGAGAAGCTTTATTATTAACTGCCTTGGGTTTATTGGTGACTATCCCAGCGGCCACAGCTCAACATTGGGTGATGCGACAGAATCAGCAATTCCATTGGGCAATGAGCCATTTTTTAGGGCAGTTTGGCGAGCCTGCCGCTATTATCCAATGAAGCACAGTTTTTTCTAAAAGACAAGACTGTGCTCTCGCGAGCATAAACTGTCTGAGGAATTGATTTTTAGGTTCCAAAAGTCTTTCATCGGATCCATCATTTGCCAGCTTAGTGTATAAATAGCCATGAAATCAATGATTGATTCTGAACCCAATACGACGATCCATTTCCTTCCTATGATTGATGTGTTGTTGGTGTTGTTAATGGTGCTCTTTATCATTCAAAAACCATCTGTAAAAACTTTGAATATTCAATTGGCATCCGTCACAGGAGGAAAATTTACTGAAACTAAACACATGCTTTTTGTCAACGAGTATGGGGAAATATTTTGGCAGCAAAGGGCTATCAGCTACTTAGAATTGGACCAAGAGATGGCTACTCGCCAAAAAGACTTACGGTCTTCTGGAATTCAACTATCCGCGGACGCTAGAACCCACTATGCCACCATTGTTCAGCTCATTTCTTACTTACAATCGCATCAAATAGAAAATGTTCAATTGGTTATTCAAGAGCCTCGATTT
>JASGCH010000171.1 GCA_030054245.1 Gammaproteobacteria bacterium
CCCATTTGAAAACTGGCATAAACCCATTTTAACCGATAGCGTAACCCGCAAAATTTTGTGGTGTTAACAAAGCGATAGATTGTTCTCGCAAGTCAGAAAACATACCTCCTTGAACAATGGCGAATAAAGCATTTTTATTGTTTAATTGAATAAATTCGGTTTGGCTTCGAATTGCCCAGCGATAACTCATTTGCATGGAGGATTCTGCTCGGCTCCATGTGACCATTTTTTGATTTTCGCTATAGGGCAAACATTCATCCAACTGCATGACGATGTCTGAATTCAGATCAGTTTGTACTTGAATGCTTATTTCAGGGGATAAAAATCTTTTACTGCCATTGTAAGGTGATTTAAACCAAACGCCTTCTTCTTGCAATTTTCGGTTCTCCGCCAAAGACCACACTTGGAACCCTCCGCTATCGGTTAAAATGGGTTTATGCCAGTTTTCAAATGGGTGTAGTCCTCCAGCCAACTTGATTACTTCCATATCAGGTCTTTGCCATAAATGAAATGTATTGCCTAAAATGATTTGAGCACCTAAATGATCCAGTTGAGTCGGGCTCACGGCTTTTACCGTGCCATAAGTTCCAACGGGCATAAAAATAGGAGTTTCTACTAGACCATGGGCCAGGTTCAGTAGCCCGGCGCGTGCAAAGTGGTCTTTATGAGTGAGCGTAAACATCTTTAAAATAACAATGGTGAGACGGTTGCACCTTCAGTTTCGCGCGGCATGTACTGCCTAATGACCGCGTTATGTAGATCACCTCTGGATGAAGGGTTATCCAGATGGGAGCTTCGCCCCGCCTTGTAATGAGGGTGGCTCACCGAGTTTGTGCAACAGTCTTTTGAATGCAAGAGACGGTTATCCTGTGAGCTGTCATGGCAGACTGTTGCACTGCGGTAAAACTAGGGGGTAACAGTCTTTAGAACTTACGCACAACCTACATGACCCAAGTTTCTTTTAGACCCATTCTGACCCAACAAGCAGTGGTCCCCATGCCTAGGATTTTGTTATTAGGCATTTTAGGTATTTATTTAACCTGCGGTAATTGGATTCCTATTTATTGGTTTAACACTGAGCTAGAGAGTTTGGGTTTTATGTGGAAAAATACCAGCCAATTTAGACCAGATTTCATCCAAGGCCATGAAACGCCGATTTTCCAAAACCGCTGGGCTTATCTATTGGGTGGATACATATTAACTTGGGTTACTCAAAACCATTTTGGTTTTCGCCTATTATGGTCTTTGTTTGTACAGCTGACTATTATACTGACTTGGAGTGCTATGCATCGACTGGCCATGGCTAGAGGGGCACGACCCGTGGAATTGGTGTTTGGTGGACATGCAACTTCTGAGGCTTTGGCAAAAACCCTAGCGGATATGTCTGTCTTACTGCTGATTTCCACTTTGGGATTGGCACAAGCCAGCCATGAGGTTGCACCCTATACACTTAATTTTTTCTTGTTTACCCTGTTTTTTTGGGTTTTGACTAGGCTTACCCAAGCATCTTTAGGGTGGGTTGATTGGCTAGGGATTACCTTCAGTCTCGCTGGTTTGGCGGTGTGTACGCCCACCAGTGTATTTGTATCTGCGAGTAGTTCGTGGCTGGTATTGATGGTTTATTACAAAAGAAATACCCCAACATTTTTGAGAGAGCTTGGCGGCTCTTTGATCATTGTATTCGGAATTCTGAGTTTTATCATCTACGGTCAGTACACAAGTCTCCACTACAACACCAGAATAGGTAGCTTGGCAGAGTGGTATTCCTTATCTCGGTTAATGTTGTGGTTTTCATGGCCGAGTGGATTATTGGCGCTTTGGTTGGTTTGGAAGATGAAAAATCACTTATTTAGTAAGGATAATGAGCATATTTTGTTGCCACTATCTCTAGTGGCTATGGTAACCGTGACGGGACTAGTTCAGGAAAATTTTGAACAACATCTGTTGTTAGTTCTTTCTCCATTGGCTTGTTTAGCATCTTTCTCTTTGGTGGTTATCAATAAGAATGCCATCATTTTATTAGATTGGATGTCCATACTGCTGTTTAGCTTGTTGGGGATGTTGATCTGGGTAATTTGGGGAGGTATCTTGCTAAGCCATGGATTTATCTATAATTGGCTCTACAAGTGGGTACCTGAAATTGAATTAGAGTTAGTGGTTTTTGACATATCGCAAGCCGTGCTGGTGTCTTTATTGTGGATTGGAGTTTTTTATTGGAGGCTACAAAATGACCAAAATTCCCTGTGGCATTCGGTGTTGTTACCCGTGGTTGGGGTGGTGTATTGCTTGGCGTTGATTTTTTCTTTGGGGCGTCCGTTTTTGGAATATGCCAGAAGTTATAAAGTCAATTTTCAACAAATGTCTGGGTTAGGTATGCAAGATACCTGTGTTTACACAATGGGGATGGCTACTTTATCAAGGGTGAGTTTGGTCTTGGATTTTAAGTTGCGTTTAGAAAATCCAGAAAGTCAGACCAACTGTCCTTGGTTCATTGTGCATCCTCAAGTTAGGCAGAAATTTGAACAGCGATATGGGAAATGGGAGCTGAAACAAGCAGTTTGGCATCCTACCAAAAAAAACCATGGCTGGCTCATTTACCACTCTAGTCCTTTATGAAAGAACATCAAAAATCAGAAGGTCGTCTGCTTCTTGAACATACGGCTACTTTGTGGATTGGTCAGGTTGCAGTGATCGCTTTTGGGGTGACCGATACGATTATCACGGGGCATTATTCTGAAAAATCGCTGGCTATATTATCCATTGCGACCTCTATCTACATCAGCGTATTTGTGGCTTTGATGAGTCTATTAAACGCCACTTTGCCCATTATGTCGGAAATGCGTGGGGGAAAAAAGTACGCCGAGATTGGAAGGACCCTGCGTCAAAGTTTGTACTTGTGGGGGATAACTTCATTGTTAGGGTTATTATTGTTACACCATGCTGAATTTATCTTACAGGGGGTGGGTGTGCCAAAGGAAATCCATGCAGATATTATGGCTTATTTAGGGGTGCAATCTTGGGTTTTACCTTTAGGACTGTTATTTCGGGTTTTTGGCGCTTTTAATCAAAGCTTGGGACAGCCTAGGCCCGTAGCAGTTATACAAATTATGGGGCTGGTGTTAAAAATACCTTTGTCGATTTATTGGACCTTTGGTTGGGGCAATTTTCAAGGATACGGCATTTATGGTTGCTTGTACGCGGGTATTTTGGTTTTCTTATTAATGGATATTTTGGCAATAGGGCGGGTATATCTCCACAGTAGTTACCAAGTCTATCAGGTATGGAAAGCCTTTGAGCCGCCCAATTGGCTACAATTGAGTAATATTTTGCGCATCGGCATCCCCAATGCTATCGCCATTACAGTAGAAGTTACTTCCTTTTCAATCATTGCTTTATTGGTGGCTAGACTAGGATTTTTGGCTTCGGCTAGCCACCAAATTGCCGTTAATTTAGCGATGTTTTTATATATGGCACCTTTGTCCTTATCGATAGCTACGAGTGCCCGAACCAGTTATTGGTTAGGTGCCAAGCGTTCAGACAAAGTGCAGATGGTAATTCAACAAGGTTTTAAATTAGGCGTCTATTGGGTATCCTTTGCCGGGGTCTTTATGTTAGCGGGCGCCAAGTTTATCCCCTCTTGGTACACCAGCAATCAGGAGCTCATCGACACGGCCAGTGTTTTGATAATGGTTTTGGCGGTCTATCAAGCCATGGATGCCTTACAGGTTTTTTGTATGTTTTTATTGAGATCTTGGCGTGTCACCTTACAACCTATGTTTATATACATGGGGATGTTGTGGGGGTTGGGACTCACCGGCGGGTATTGGTTGACCCATGGTCCAGCAACAACCCT
>JASGCH010000172.1 GCA_030054245.1 Gammaproteobacteria bacterium
GCTATTTTTATTACCATATTCACTGACACAACCCTATCAATCACTATGAAAGCAGTAAATAATATGAACCCTCCCCTAGACGATCGGGATGGCTTTATTTGGATGGATGGACATTTTGTTCCTTGGAGAGAGGCAAAAATACATGTCTTGTCTCACACATTGCACTATGGATGTGGGGTCTTTGAAGGTATTCGAGCCTACGAAACCTCGCTTGGTACGGCGGTATTTCGATTAAAAGAACACATTCAAAGGCTATTCGACAGTGCCAAGATCTTACGCATCTCCATCCCCTATAGCTTTGACCAAATTTTTAGCGCCTGTTTAGAAGTTGTCCAGAAAAACCAATTACTTTCAGCATATATCCGCCCACTGGTTTGGATTGGTTCTGAAAAGTTAGGGGTATCTCCTATTGGAAATTCTATTCACTGTATGGTCGCGTCTTGGACTTGGAATAGTTATTTAGGTGAAAAGGGTCTTAATGAAGGGGTACGCATCAAAACTTCTAGTTATGCCCGGCATCATGTGAATATTACCCTCACCCAAGCAAAAACCGTGAGCAACTATACCAACTCCATATTGGCCAATATGGAGGTCACATCAGACGGTTATGATGAAGCCCTTTTATTAGATGCCAACGGATTTGTTGCAGAGGGTGCTGGCGAAAACATTTTTATCATCCGTAAAGGAAAAATCTTTACCCCCGATCTATCATCGGGTGCCTTAAAAGGCATCACACGCGATACCATCTTTGAAATTGCTAAAGACCTCCAACTAGAACTCATCGAAAAAAGAATCACCCGAGACGAGATTTATATTGCCGATGAAGCTTTTTTTACGGGTACAGCGGCAGAAGTTACCCCCATTCGCGAACTCGATCAACGAACCATCGGTCATGGCAAAGTGGGTCCCATTACCAAACACATACAGGATGGCTTTTTTAACATAGTCAAAGGACATAATGCTAGATATCACCATTGGTTATCTACGGTACCCCAGACGGTTGTGTAGCGAGTAGTCTTTTGATGACTATATTTTGATGTCCTTATATGCCTTTTAATCTTAAAGCCCCCAAACCCGATGCTGTAGCCAAATTAAAAACGGTAATTGAATTGTCGCCCGATCACATTTTACCGGGCAGAAAAATTTATTGTCCGCAAAACATATCAGGAATACCCAGTTGGAGTACCCATCCGCGTGTCTATCTTAATTTAGATGCTAATAATCAGGTTCAATGTCCGTATTGCAGTACCCTCTACAAGTTACCTTAGCTTAGATTTGGCTGTGCACAACAGAGAATTTGCGACTTCAACTTGGGTATTTTGCATAAATGCCATGTATTGGATCCAAACTCGGTCATCTTCTACCCCACCTAGCCGTAGCCTCTGTACTTTGCACCCCTGTCATGACCTCTCAAAAAAACCACCACTTAACCGACATAACAAAATCCAGTTTCAAATATATCAAGACTTTAACGACTCGTTGGAGTGATAACGATATTTATGGGCATGTCAATAATGTAGCTTATTACAGCTGGTTTGACACCACTATCAATGCTATGCTCATAGAAAACCATTTTTTAAATTTAACTCAAGGTGATCTTATTGGATTGATGGTTCACAGCGATTGTGATTTCTTGGCTCCTATTAGCTATCCTCAACTGGTGGACATTGGTGTATTACCTGATAAAATTGGCAATTCAAGTGTACGCTATACCGTAGCCGCATTTGTCCAAGAACAGATGATGGCGCTGGGGCATTTGGTGCATGTTTATGTCGATAGGGAAAATCGGCAACCAAAAACCATTCCCAATGCTCTAAGATCCTATCTTTCTGCCTTACAATGACCTTAGGTCCAGCCTCTACTCAGTTTACTCAGCTTAGTACCCCATTATTAAGACTGAATACGGCTATGCCTCAAGCAAAACGGTTGCACCACCGGTTGCGCAAAGGTCTCTACTACCTATTTTAATTTGACGCTCTATATTTATGGATAAATTTGTACACGACTTTGACAATATCATCAAACAACGCCACTCAGTGCGTGCATTCCTGTCCAATCCAGTTGATAAAATGGAAATCGAGGCTATATTGGCGGGCGCTAGGCGGGCGCCTTCTGGGGTAAATACCCAACCATGGAAGGTCTATGTATTGCAAGGAAAAGCCAAGGAACTGGTGGTGGAAAAAGTTTGTGCCGCTTACGATGATCCAGCCAGTGAACAAGATAACGCGGATATGTTTCGGGAAGAATACGACTACTACCCATCCAATTGGGTTCCCCCCTATCAAAATAGACGAAGAGAAAATGGCTGGGGGCTATACGGGCTGTTGGGCATTGGTAAAGCAGATAAAGACAAAATGTTCATCCAGCAAAGGCGTAATTTTCAATTCTTCGATGCTCCAGTAGGTCTGTTTTTCACGATAGACCGGGTACTTGGACGAGGATCTTTGCTAGATTACGGGATGTTTTTGGAAAATATTATGGTTTTAGCCAAAGCTAGAGGTCTGGATACTTGTCCACAAGCGGCATGGAATAAATACGCCAAAATTATTCTGCCCATCCTAGAAGCTGGTCCGACAGAGATGTTGGTTTGCGGGATGTCACTAGGTTATGCCGATACTTCTGCTCTCGTTAATACCTTTATTACTCCCAGAGAAGAAGTCAGCTCGTTTACCCATTGGTTAATAGATTAGGTAACTGAAACCGAATCAACCGTTTATGAAGAGAAAGTAACCGATACCTCATGATTATTACCTCGCTTTTAGACACGGATTTGTACAAATTCACCATGATGCAAGCGGTACTGCATCAATTTCCCAGTGCCTGGGTCGAATATAAGTTTTTTTGTAGAGCACCTGAAGTCAAATTAGGTTACCTCTATTCAGAATTAACACAAGAAATTAACAACTTATGTCAACTGAATTTTACAGAAGATGAATTAAATTGGCTTCGAGAGTTGCGTTTTATAAAAAGTGATTTCGTAGATTTCTTATCCTTATTCCACCTTAATGCAAAGTATATTGATATAGGTGTCAGTGCATCGGGTCAACTCGAAGTTACTATTCGTGGACCTTGGTTACACACGATTTTATTTGAAATACCGGTATTAGCCATCATCAATGAAATACATTTCCGTCGCCAATATCCGTCCCCCAATTACCAACTTGGTTTCGAAAAATTGCAAGCCAAGGTTAATCAAATTGCGACTCAGGAATTTATCGATTTAAAATTAGCCGACTACGGCACCCGTCGTCGGTTTTCTCAAAAATGGCATGAAGATGTTTTATCATTTCTCATAGAGCAATTTGGTCATACCCAACAATTAGCGGGCACCAGCAATGTAGCTTTTGCAAAAAAGCTGAATTTAACCCCTCTTGGAACTATGGCGCACGAGTATCTGCAAGCCGCTCAAGCTCTAGGACCTCGCTTACGAGACAGTCAGGTTTTTGCTTTTGATTCTTGGGCGCGTGAATATCGTGGAGACTTGGGAATTGCTCTTAGTGATATCTGTGGACTAGACGCATTTTTACGCGATTTTGACATGTATTTTTGTAAGTTATTCGATGGTGCTAGGCACGATAGCGGCGACCCATTCCTCTGGGGCGAGAAGATTTTACAACACTACCGCCAACACCGTGTGGACCCAATAAGCAAAACCCTAGTCTTTAGCGACGGACTGACCATGCCACTGATTGTAGATTTATACCGTAAATTTAGGGGGCGATGTATGTTGGCATTTGGAATAGGCACCAACTTAACCATTGATCTGGGCTATAAACCTCTGCAAATTGTCATTAAAATGACCCGATGTTATGGACAACCCGTTACCAAG
>JASGCH010000173.1 GCA_030054245.1 Gammaproteobacteria bacterium
GCATATCTTTTACATAAATTTCAAACCAACCAACTGGATTTAACATCATAGTATTAGAAATAAAAAATAACACGGAAAACCCTTCCCTCTCCTATTCAAAAGCGACCTATACTGCCAAATTACGGTGCTATGCGGTGCATCTCTGGATGCACCTCGCGTAAATGTGCTGGTTGCGTATAACTTGGTGATTATGATAGCTCACGGTGCAATAACGGTTTGGGTGGGGATGGTTGCCCAACCCTGACGAGTTTTTATCATTATAATATAAAAAGTTCGTGATACTGCCATTTTTGCCTGAAGAATACCAAGGCATTTGGCTTTAAAAGCGCACTCAATGTTTCTAATATCAGAAAAATTGAATAAAAAATAGTCGAGTATGCGATAGTCCTATAGGAGAACTTGGAATAACATTGGAATAAAATTGGAATAAAACTGGGTTTAGGCTTGACTGCTTTATAGGTTTTTGGTTCTAGTCGATTTTAATTCAAAAAATCTATGTACAATAGTCATTCTGACAGAGTAGGTGATGTTTGGGTTATGGACGATCACCATGTTTGATGATGGGATTAAATTTTAACGGTCAAAGTATTCCGACCAGCTACCATGATAAGGCTAAAGGGTGCAACTATCGGAGTTTACTTTAGGTTGATCCAGAGGTGTAACGCGTAACGCAGTCATTTGACAGGTCACGGTCGAACCTAGGGTGCAACGGTCGTTTTTACGAAGCGAATCGATAAATACTCTGGGTGGATCATTTTTAAGAGCGAATAGTTACTAATTTTTAACATACTTTAAAAGAGGAGAAAATGCAAGAAAATTTAATTATGGGAGTAATTGTTGTTTGTGGTTTACTCGCGGTAATCTATGGGTTCATTACGCGTTATTCCATACTTTCACTAGACACGGGTAATGATCGGATGAGGGAAATTGCTGGCGCCATTCAGCAAGGTGCGGCGGCCTATTTAGCGCGGCAATATCGAGCGATTAGTCTAGTTGGCGTCATTCTTGCGATTGGCATTGCCCTCATTTTAGGTTGGCAGACAGCCTTGGGTTTTGTCATTGGTGCGGTGCTTTCTGGGGTGTGCGGTTTTATAGGCATGAATGTTTCTGTTCAAGCCAATGTCCGTACGACCCAAGCCGCGACACAAGGCATATCTCAAGCATTTAGTGTGGCGTTTAGGGGGGGAGCCATCACTGGAATGCTGGTGGTTGGATTAGGACTTTTAGGAGTTGGTCTTTTTTACTTCTTTTTAACCCATGGTGCTACTCCAGATGCTAAAATTGATGATTTAATTCAACCTTTAGTCGGATTAGCTTTTGGCTCATCGTTGATTTCTATTTTTGCCCGTCTGGGAGGAGGTATTTTTACCAAGGGTGCGGATGTGGGGGCAGATCTGGTCGGTAAAGTTGAAGCCGGGATTCCTGAAGATGATCCAAGAAATCCTGCGGTGATTGCTGACAATGTCGGCGACAATGTGGGGGATTGCGCAGGGATGGCGGCTGATTTATTTGAGACTTACGCAGTGACCTTAATAGCCACTATGATTATTGGGACGCTGACCATTGTTACTAGCCAATCATTAGCCGCGCTGTATCCATTACTTTTGGCCGCTGTTTCGATAGTCGCATCTATTATAGGATGTGGTTTTGTGAAGGCCAGTCCTCAGATGAGAAATGTCATGCCTGCACTATACAAAGGGCTGATTGTATCAGGCATTGTTAGTTTAATAGCCTTTGCTGGTGTAACTTGGTGGCTTATTCCTGATAATGTTATTTATCCAGAAGGGGGCTCGCGTTGGGCATTGTTTATTCCTTGTATAGTGGGTTTAGCTTTGACAGGGGCATTGGTATATATAACTGAATACTATACAGGGACTGATTTTAAACCAGTTCAACATATTGCCCAATCCTCTACTACGGGGCATGCCACAAACATCATTGCAGGGATTGGCGTTTCCATGCGTTCTACTGCTTGGCCAGTCATTGCTGTGAGCATTGCTATTGCCATTTCTTACAAGAGTGCTGGACTCTATGGCGTGGCTATTGCTGCCACTTCTATGTTGAGTATGGCTGGCATCATTGTGGCTTTAGATGCTTATGGACCCATTACCGACAATGCCGGGGGTATTGCAGAGATGGCGGATTTACCGTCTAGTGTGCGCGAGGTTACTGACCCCTTAGATGCCGTAGGAAATACAACCAAGGCGGTTACAAAGGGTTACGCCATTGGTTCAGCTGGTTTGGCGGCATTGGTTCTTTTTGCTGATTATACGCATAACCTTGAAAGGGCGGGACATACTTTGACATTTGATTTATCAGAGCCAAAAGTTATTATTGGCCTGATCATAGGAGGATTGATCCCTTATTTGTTTGGGGCTATGGCCATGGAAGCCGTTGGGCGTGCGGCCGGGGCTGTGGTGGAGGAAGTGAGAAGACAATTTAGGGACATTAAAGGTATTATGGATGGCTCTGGAAAGCCTGAGTATGGTCGAGCGGTCGATATGTTGACCTCGGCCGCGATCAAGGAAATGATAATACCCTCACTTTTACCAGTCATATCGCCTATTGTACTTGGGTTTCTTTTAGGTCCCCAAGCCCTAGGTGGAATGCTGATGGGAACGATAGTGACCGGCTTATTTGTGGCTTTATCTATGTGCACGGGTGGAGGTGCGTGGGACAATGCTAAAAAATATATTGAGGATGGACATTTTGGAGGCAAGGGAAGCGAGGCACATAAAGCTGCTGTGACAGGAGATACCGTGGGCGACCCTTATAAAGATACCGCTGGACCGGCGATTAACCCTCTTATTAAAATCATTAACATCGTAGCTTTGCTGATTGTTCCTATCTTACCATCTAACGGAATTTTATGGTAAAAAGACCGTTGCACCATTGGCTGGTGCAACTCGGTGAGCCGTCATAATTACAAGGCTTCCGCGCACAGCGCAAAGCTTCATTTCCAAAGATGATGATCGTTCGCTGGTCTCGATTGAGATACCAGTGAACGAAGGAACATAACCCAGTGATTGGACAACCGCCGGGCACCAGCCAATGGTGCAACGGTCTTGAGTGAGTGCAATTTTTGGCATTTACTGAAACCGGAGTGAGCCACAGTCATTAGGCAGTGTAGGTGGCGATGAAACTGAGCGTGTAGCGGTTTGTGGAACTCCTAAATTTTGCGAATCTTGTGGTTATGGTAGCGTTTTTGAGCCTCGCTGGCTTGTTCCGGTGTCCATGCCGCCCAACCGGTTTTATCACCAGACGCATTTTCGATCATAATACAATTGACTGGGCATTTGGTGAGGCACAATTCACATCCTGTACAGTAGTTCTCCAATACCAGATGCAGGGCTTTGTTACCCCCTACGATGGCATCTACGGGGCAAGCTGGCAGGCATAAAGTGCAACCAATGCACCATTCTTCGTCTATCCAGACTACTATTCTTGGGGTTTCAGAGCCGTTCAACTCGTTCATAGGGCGAAAAGGTTTCCCAGTTTCTTCGGCTAATTTTTGAATGCCGACTGCTCCTCCGGGTGGACATTGGTTGATGTCAGCTGAGCCTTCCGCTATGGCTTTAGCGTAAGCTTCACAGTCATCGTAGCCACAACGCGTACATTGTGTTTGAGGTAACAAAGCGAGAATCGATTGCCAACTTGCCATATAAATAATATTCAGGGTTTTTACAAAGGGAATACCAGATCACCCTGTTTCAGGGTGGGTTGCTAAATGACTGGCTTACGCGGTTTTCTTCTAAGATAAGACAGTGTCACCATCGGATGGAGCTACAGTCCTATTG
>JASGCH010000006.1 GCA_030054245.1 Gammaproteobacteria bacterium
AAAGTACAAGGCTAGAGTGGTCGCCCCCAGCGGAATTTACTCACATGTGAGAATAGCGGCCAAGGTGTAACCGCGGCACCAGCCGATCGAGCGATAGTCTTAGCGCTCTCTTGCTGAACAAACCCGTATCGTGGTGCAAGTAAAACCAGAATGAGTGAGTAGCTGACGGCAGGGTCTATGCTCAAGAGAAAAATCGGCTAAGTCAAGCTGGAACAACTTGAAATATAGTATACAAAGAACTAACATCCAAGGCCGTTCCTACAGTAGAGTTAGCCAACACCAGCTGGACATAGTTGTGGGTGCCGGTTGCTGTACCCGGAGTCGCCGTCCAATAGTTTACATTGGTTAACCAACCTTGGTACTCCTCGGAATTTTGAAAAGAATTGAACAAGGTCAGAAGCTCATCTTGTGTAGGCAATAAAACATTATAAGTAGTGCTATTGGCGAAAATTTGCCGGGTTCTGCTGGCCTCGCTGGTATCGTTTCCAGAATTAAATATCCCATCTAAGACATTGTGCGTTAGTGTATCTGCAGGATTGATGCTATTATTGTTATCAGTATCTAAGAAATAATAGACTTTAACAGGATTTGCCGTTCCTTGGTTCAAAGCCACGCCACCGGTTAAATTAAGTTGTACGCCATTGGCTATTCCTAACGGTAAGGAACTGGGCATGGCTGCTACTTGGAAGATGGCCGTTTCGGGACCGATGTTGCCAGCTAGATCAATTTGATTGGCTTTGTACGAGTGGATGCCAGACAGTGCCACCAAAGTACTCCCGGAGCTGACGATGGTAGAAGAGGCACTACCGTCTAAGGAATATCGCCACCGGGCGTTAGATTCTAGACCATCTACGGTTAAAGTGGGTGTGCTTGACAAAACTTTAGACCCTAAAGTTAGGGCAATACTACCGGGAGGCGTGGCATCGTAATGAACTACGAAGTCACTCCCGGGTCCACTTGAATTTAATACCACATCGGTTTGCCTCACTCTATAAGTATGTGAGCCACTACTTGCGGTAAAAGTCGATCCACTGCCTGTATTCCAAGTGCTTTCATTGTCCATATTCCATTGCCAAGCAGTGTTCGTTTCGAGTCCACTGACCAAGATGGTAGGGTTCATCGTCACTCCATCGCTGGAAGAAGTGCCGGTGTCAACCAATAACGATAAAGAGGGTGGAGTTGATCCAGTGTCTAAAGTAAAAGACAGTACATGGGATGGGCTGGTATTTCCGGCGATATCAACTTGCCTGATATAATAGGAATATTTACCGTCACTTGGTACAATCAAGCTATTACCCACGCCAGCATTCCAAATATTGGTCAAAGGCATAGTGGTATATTCCCAAGTATTTCCAGCGGTCACATTGGAAATCAAGAGCGTAGGATTGCTGGTGATAAAATCTGAAGTGCTTGTTCCAGTGTCTGACGCCAATTGTGCTAAAATAGCCGTAGGTTGCGTGGTTACCAAGTTAATGGTAATCGCGGCTGAGTAAGTACTCGAATTGCCCGCCTTATCTAGGCTGACGGCTTGGTAAGTATGCGATCCAGCCAATGCCTGAAAAGTACTACTCCCAGTGGGGGGGGTACCCAAAATAGAGCCATCGACTACAAAGCGCCAAGTGTTATCGGTAAGGTTAATACTGCTAATGCTCACTGTGGGATTGTAAGTGATAGAATCGGTACTACTTGATCCCGTATCAGTAAATGCAATGACTGGTGCTGGGGGAGGGGAAGTGTCTATCAAAAATGCTGCATTGTCAGCTATCAAGGCGTTGGTTTTGGATGCAACAATGCCATTTCCATCTAATATGCTACCGTTGTCAAAGTTTAAAGCATTGACTTTGACAGTGATACCATTGGGGTCATTATCACCGTTAGCGACAGTGTAACGGAATATTAAGTTGCTCGAGCCACTACCCGATAGATAATCCGCCCACTTGCTGATGCCACCAACATCCAAACCTAAGCGCACACTGCCGTTAATTGACACGATCTTACTATATTGCACCACGAAATCAATGGTATCACCTTGATTGTAATAATTATTCATGCCACCCACTACTTTACTTATGTTAATGGATGTAAGGTTAGCTGGGGTACGATCGTCTGCGTTTAAGACATAATTGCTTACCGATTGCCTTGTAAAATCTTGGGCGGTGTTGCCTGCAATATCTGCGATAGGCAATTGGTTATTGACAATGCTAGGTCCTTGGTAGGACACAAATACGGTATAATTTCTTTTCGAGATAATTTGGCTGCCATTGGGGTTGACTCCAGTGATGACATCTTCCGTTTCAAGCAGAGATTCCAAGGTTAAAACCACCAAATTTTGATGAATGGACGCATTGATAACTGGGATGCTGACCAATTGATTGCTGGGACCTGCATAGACAAAAAAAGTTTGAGCGCTTACATTCGTGGACAAAGGTTCGTTAAAAACCACCGTCAACTCTGAACCCGAAGAGTTGGTATAGGCCGTCGAAAACTGGGGATTTTGTAGATCGAGATCTAAGCTTATACTCGTGCTGGGAAGGCTGGTATTGCCAGCTATATCTAGCTGGCGAACTTGGTAACTGTGTTGCCCTGACTGCGCTGATAAAAAACTTCCCGTACCCGATAGCCAATTTCCCGTACCGTCAACTTGATACTGCCAAGTCGATAGGACTTGTAAACCGGCAATACTTATTCTCGGATTATTGGTAAGGAGGTCGGAAGTATTACTCCCCGTATCCACAAAAGAGAGAGTCGGTGTGGAAGTGCCATTCAAGTAAACCATGGTTTTGCTCGTGGCGGCACCGGTATTTCCAGCAACATCAATTTGCCTTACAGAGTAATTGTGCGAACCTACCAATGCCGAAAAGACAATACCAGTACCCGCCACCCAATTCAGATCATCCACTTTATATTGCCAAGAAGCATTGGCAAATAAGCCTGAGACGGATAAAGTAGGGGAGTTGCTTACACCATCTGTGGTATTAGTTCCTGTATCTAAAAATTGTAACAATAAATTAGCTGGTGGGGCGCGATCTAAGACGAAGGAAGAAAAGGTGGTAAGGGCACTGGTATTGCCCGCATAATCCAGTTGCTGGAGATAATAAGTATGCGTCCCCTCAATGGCACTAAAAGTACTGCCGACGCCAACTACCCAATTGTTACTATCTATTTGGTATCGCCACCAAGCGTTGGATTCAGTTGATAGGTTAGATACCGTAATAGTTGGATGGCTACTTATTTTATCAGTAGATGAGCTACCTGTATCAGTATAGCTAAAGGTCAGAGCGTTGGGTGGAACGGTATCAACTAAAAAATTATCATTCGGATTTAATCCAGTAAAACTCAAAGACGCTGGATCAATGCCATTATTATTCTGGATTTTTACATTTGATCCTATGACCAAACTACTCGCGGGTACTGAAATACCTATATATTTGTTGATGTTGGCATCAAAAATAGAATTATCTCCTGAAGTTATCGTGTAAGTAAATTCCAGAGTATCACTACCATTCGTATTACCTCCGTAACCCGTAAATTTAGCGGATCTGGTTTTGCTACCAATGCTAAGGGATAAGGTAATATCAGGGAAAGTGGTGGGGGAACTAGAGGTATCAAAAACCGTATCATTCAATTTAACTTGCATAAATTGATCAAATACCACATTGATTTTAATGGTGTCTCCAGTAGATAGCCAGACTCCATTAGAAGGAGAACTGGCAATTCCCCAGCTCATGTTGGATAAGGTGGGTGCTTTTTGGTTGTTACTAGCTAAGACATAATTGGTAATGATGGAATCCGATATAGAATACGCGTCATTACCTGCCAAGTCTTGAATGGTCGCACTGTTGTTTAAATCAGGGTCATCGATATAATTTAAGCTAAGCGCATCACCGACTTTAATCTTGCTATCTAATCCCAAAATTAGGTAATTGCCAGAAGTTTCTAAGCTGGTTACTGTGAGATTGTTGGCGATTTGTTGACCACTTGGAGTCGCTTTGAGATTGAAATTTGTGCGTGCGGGTAGCGAGTTTCCTCCGGCTATAAGTTCAGAAAAATACAACCATACCTTATCGCCACTGGCATTAGAAAATGATCTTAGAAAATTAGGTGCTGAGAAGTCCAAGTTGACGGCAAAAGGTGTCCTAGGGAGGCTGATATTACCAGCAACATCGGTTTGTCTGATTGAGTAGGAGTGCAGACCTTCCAAAGCTTGGAAACTGGTGCTCGTACCATCTTGCCAATTTCCCTGATCTATGCTGTATTGCCAGGTGGCGTTGGGTTCAGTAGCCACATTAACATTGGGTGAGCTGGTGATACCGTCCATATTAGAGGAACCCGTATCT
Source organism: Gammaproteobacteria bacterium (assembly GCA_030054245.1). Taxonomy (GTDB): domain Bacteria; phylum Pseudomonadota; class Gammaproteobacteria; order Burkholderiales; family Burkholderiaceae_C; genus JASGCH01. The sequence goes on from JASGCH010000006.1 coordinate 4,338, forward strand.
AGGATAGATGGGGTGGGTGAGTTGGCGGAGCTATCTAAAGTAAATCCAATACTAGCGCTGTTACTGGCATTATTGGCCACATCGTAAACCTGGACTCGGTAGATATGGCTACCCTCACTGGCGGTTAGTATAGAGCCATTGCCATTTAAAATGGTTGCTGAGTTATCTATTTGGTAGGTCCAATTTGTGATGGGTTCGTTAGTTGGAAATACGACAAGAACATTCGCATGGTTGGTAATCCTATCGGTAGAACTTACCCCTGTATCGCTAATTAAGGATAAACTAGGGGGAAGAGGAATGCTTTGATCTACGACAAGGCTTACGGTATTTTCAGAACTTACATTACCCGCCACATCGGTTTGACGGGTAAAATAAGTGTGCCCACCAATAAATCCGATAAAAGTGGTTACCGTTCCACCCGACACCCAAGTGCCAGTGGAATCAATTTTATATTCCCACTGACTGTTGGATTCTAAACCTGAAACCACCATAGACTTATTAGAGGTTAAGCCGTCCCCAATGACACCGGTGTCTGATATAGGAGCGATACCCGGGGGGGCGGGTTTGGTCGTATCAATCAATAGAGTTAAGGCTGGGGATACCAAGCTAGAATTACCAGCGAGATCTACGCTATGGGCAATCAGTACATGACTTCCTTCGGTAGCCGGGTAATCCTTCGTGGCCACTTTGCCATTGGTATTAGCTAGTTTGGTACTTACTGCCCAGTTTCCACCTGCATCGGCTCGAGTTTGCGCGAGCAAGATGTCTTTTGAAGTAGGTGTATTGGTGATGGGGTCAGTGTAGCTTAGACGATCAAATACATAGATGGTATCTTGCGGACTGGCTTTATCGCCTTGAATCAATAGTTCAGCGTTATTTTCATTGAGAATACCATCATTGGATTTAAGCCCCCCATCACTGACTATGTTGAGAATGGGTATGGGCGGTGCCCGGGGGATGACATTGTCCACCGTGACCGTGCTTAAGGCCACATACAAATCTCGAGGATTGGTTGAGGTAGTAAAGTACAATTGCACGAACCGCTCACCAGAATTGACTTCATTGGTGATAGTATCCGAGACGGTTACAAGATTGATATCGGCTAAAATGTTGGGAATGGTCGCAGGGTCAAAGTTGGGGGCAATAAGGTCTTGCTTGGTTAAAGAAAGCGTAAAGGTATTAGCTTCAATATTTACCTCAATGAGGTAATTGACCTGTACATTGTTGATAAGAGCCGTTCCTGCAGTTCCTTGAGCAATGACATTGATGGGTAAGCTACCTAGTTTTAGGGTATCTTGAGAATTTTTTAAAGTCAGAGATTCACCACTAAATACAAGTTTTAATTTAGCAATGCCATCTCCGGATAAACTTTCAGTTAATACGATAGGCGTAGACTCAGGATAAATCGGGGTGCCATTACCACTTGCAACTAGGTAGGAATTGAGATAGGTTGGATTGGCATACAGTTGGTTGGGGATATATTTGGTGTGCAAATCCGTGGTCGTTATACCAAATGAGGGGGCTAATTTTTCTAGAGCCGTTGCATCTAAATGGTAAACACTTTGTGCTAATAAAATAATTTTGTCAGCGATTCCAGGGTTGAGTTGTAGAACCGTAGTCCCGTCTAATATACCTCTGTCTAAGGGTACTAAGATGCTGTTTAAAGTGGTATCGAAATCGACAAAATACTTATTGAGAGCATCCAAGTGATTCAAAATTTTCCCATACTCATTCATGTTGGGATTTTCTACTATAAAGCCGGAGGTATCGTACATAAACCGTGGAACCACCGGATCCGTCAGTATGGTTAACGAGGTATCGCTGGTAAATAAATTGCGGATGACTTCGGCGCGTTTTTGTATATTTTCTGCACCCAAGACCGGGACTTTTAAATCGGCTGTACCCGAAGCCCCTCCTTTTAACCCGAAGCTACGGGTAACCATTTCGGTGAGTGGGTTAACTTGCATGGTTAAGTCACCTTGACTGGTTAGCTGAGCAACGGACCTCATATAAACACTGAGTGCAGTACTCGTGGCACTGGAATTATCAAAAAATACATCAGCATCCGGTGCAGTGCTATAGATAACCATCATCACGCCACCAGTATAGGTGACTGTTTTATCTAAGCTAAATGTAACTGAATTGTTGGTTTGTAGGGAGGCATCTTTGCCCAAAACAGCACCGGTTTGGTCGTAGAGAACCGCACGGAAATTAGAACTACTCCCGGAGGGCACTTGTTGAGTTAAGCCCAGATTAAATTGTCCTATAACCGTTCTGACACCAGAGGTCGTTGAAGTACTTGAATCGGATTTGGGTGTTAGTGCTGTCAATAAAGCCACAGGAGCCAAAATATAGGCTCCAAGATTTTGCCCCGAGGTAAAAATGTATTGTTGAATATCGGGTTTAGGGGGAAGGGTATCAACTACATTTGGATTTTTGGCTTGAGCTAATAACCAATGGTTTGATTCTATCGTACCATGAGTTTCCATTTGCCAAGGAGCATCTAGGAATAAATCCCGTAAAAAAAACCCATCAAAATTGATATACTCTTGAAGACTAGGGACCTCGGATGGCGATAGATTTCCAGAAAACTCTAAGGCATCTGCTGTATCCAATGTATCAGTGAGGGTTGATTCTATCAGGATTCCATCTTGGTAAATGAAACCTGGGTCATCGTCATAAACATTGGCTACTTGAGAATCCGTGCTCGAGTTGGGCGTCTGTGTGGTAGGCTCCTGCGTTGACGGTGATTGAATTTCTTCATCCTCCACTTGAGCTGGCGCTTTGCGTCGTAGCTTTCGTTGAGCGTAGTCTATCCCGGAGGGTGGTTCAGAGTTGACGGCTACATTGAGTGGGCGTTTATTAATTTCTTTCATAATCTTCAGGTGGCTATCGTTTTACGCGGGCGGCGAGCTCAATCAAAGATTGAGGGCAACAACATATAATTATAAATACGATTGCACCTCTCCCGGGTTCACCGCGGTCTATATATCAAATGACTGCGTTATGTGGCTTACCCGAGGCTGTACAACAGTTTTATGGTAGGTTCATTATAACCCGTAGAGACCTTTGCACCGACGGCTACGCCGCTGACTGCACTGCCAAATTACTGCGTTATGCGGTACTCACCAGCGAATGATCATTCGAGTAAATTCCGCTGGTTGCGTGCCGCTAAGCCGTGTACTTTGACAGTTCGTCCGAGCGGCGTAGCCGTCGGTGCAAAGGTCTCCCGTATAGGTATTTCAATTCGATGGTATTTTAAATGAATTGACCAAGGTACTATTACAATCTAAAGACTTACTACTAAAAATAGCCAAGATAGACCGTTCACTAGGGTGATTCGCCGCGGGTACGCTCTATTTTAGCTGAGAGCCGACCATTTAGCAAGTCCATAGCTAACATAAGTCCCTACCATTTAGCACATTTTTATCATGGGTTCACCTCCTACCCAATGACTTTATAAAAGATATTTGCCTGCCGGTGTTCGTGTTGGCTATTTCTGGGGGCATTGCTGGCAGATACACTGGCGGCTAACTTTATAATGAAGGAAGTTTGCGGTGAACCGCATCATGCCGTTATTTAACTGTTTGGATCGCGGTGAATCCGGGTCGCAGTCTTCAGAAGTTGTCATCTCATGAGTACCTACCATTTTAATCCATCACCTCAGGATTTTATCCATAATGCCATTCAACTATTTGAAAAAAATAACCATGACTTGGCTTTGATAGAAATTGACAAAGGCTTACCATTCCATTCAGAAAATGCTTATTTCTGGTATTTGAAATCCAGTATTTTACAAGCCAAGGAGGAATTTCAACTAGCGCTAAGTTGCATAGATAAAGCTATAGGGCTTAGCCCTCAGAAGGTAGAATATTGGGGTACTCGAGGATTGATTTTGATGTCATTATTGGAATACCCATCAGCGGTCGAAAGCTTTAAGAAAGCCCTGACTATTGATGCCCGATCAGCGATTACCTGGTACAATCTAGGGTCTTGTTTTCATAAGCAAAAATTAAGAGAATTGGCCCTGGATTGTTACCACGAGTGTATCATCATTGACATCGATTACCATGCGGCCTACTTAAACATGGCGATCATTTATGGCGAAATTGGCTGCAAAGAGGAAGAAGAAAAGATATTATCTTGGATGGTAGAGAAATGGCCAAAGAGTGCCGAAGCTAATTGGAATCTGGGATTTTTGTACTTAATCACGGGTAGATTTAGTCAAGGGTGGCGGTTGCATGATTGGAGGTTTCAGATCAATCATTTCCTAGACAAACATCCACAGTTTTTTGTACATCCCAAACAACGAGAACCCCATTGGCACAAAGGCCTAGACATTCGAGGCAAACATATTTTTGTTTACTTTGAGCAAGGCTTAGGGGACTGTATTCAGTTTGTGCGATTCTTGCCACAGCTGGCGTCTATGGGGGCGACCGTGTTAGCTGGCATACCGGAAAATATTGAGCCCTTGCTTTGGAATATGCCGATTACCCTATTAAAACAAGGAGATAATTTGCAGAACTTCGACTATCATTGCCCTATGTTGTCGCTACCGGAGGCTTTTTCTAGTGATTTTGACAACATCAATGGCCAACCCTACTTACTGGTAGATGAGGCAAGGCAGAATAGGTGGCGCCAAAGAGTAGGTGCTCAATCGTCTAGGATAAGGGTCGGATTGGTCTGGATGGGGGGTGAGCATAGTGACCAACCCGAATTTGTTGATTTGAATCAAATGAGGAACTTGAGTTTTGAGAAAATTGCCCAATTAAATCACCCTCGCATTGATTTTTACAATCTCCAAATCGCTAGCCACGGACCTTTGGTTATGCATCCTCTATTAACCCAGCATTGGTCAACCCCGAATTTCTACGATTTTACTCCGTATATTGGTAATTTTGCGGACACCGCGGCTTTGATCGCTCAACTCGATTTGGTGATTAGCGTCGATACCAGTGTGGTTCATTTGGCTGGAGCCATTGGGAAACCTGTGTGGATGCTCAATCGATTTAATTCAGATTGGCGTTGGCTACGAAACCGTATTGACAACCCATGGTACGAGAGTATGACGATCTACTCTCAACCAGAGATAGGGGATTGGGATAGCGTATTGAATGCAGTTGCCAAAGACTTAGCATTACTTATATCCAACCCAAGACAGACTAAAGGACTTCCAAACGCTAAGGGGCTGTTGTTAACCAAAGTGGAGAGATTTTTTCGTACGGCCCAAGCCAATATAGAAGCTAAAAGATACGAAGTGGCTTTAGGTCTATATGACGCCATTTTACAAATAATACCCGATCATCCACTGGCTTTGGATAAAAAAGTCAAGTTGCTTACCGATTTAGGTCAAGATTCTATCAAGGTGTACAGATGGGACTTACATCCGCACTCAACCCAAACATTACCCCATCTTTCATTCACTTGGATGGATCGGCGTAAGTGGCTACAGAGCCTACAAGATATCCATGAGGCCATTCAACTGGAGCCATTCAGGGTGCATGCCTGGACACAACGCGGGCGCTTGTTACAAAAAATCAAAGAGGACTATGCATCTTTAATGAGTCTGCAAATATCCACGCTTTTACCGGATGACCAAAGCGTACCAGATGCACACTTTGATGCCCAAAGTGGTCGGGCATTGGCTCTTTTGCATGTGGGAGATTACGAACTGGGTTGGCAAGCCTACGAATGGCGTAGGTCGCATTCTTCTAAGCGTGAATACAAGGACTTAGTGAGCGTAAAAAAACGCTGGTTGGGGGTAGAAAGCCTTGCCGGTAAAACGCTTTTGATTGATTGTGATGGGAATTTAGGGGAAGTGATGATGTTTTCTAGGTACCTCAAATACCTCACCTATTTCACTCCTAAAAAATTGATCATTGTGGTGCCAAAAACCTTGATAGCGTTGTTTCAAAACGGTTCTTTTAGCTTGCATAGTGTATCTTCATCAGCAGATCCCTTACCCCTATATGATTTCTGTTGTACGCTAAAATCTTTGCCTCTTTTGTTGAAAAAATGGGTGCCTCATATACCTCGAGTCACTCCGTTTTTGCAAACCCCAGCTAGTTTTTTGGCTAAATGGACAAAGAAAATAAAAGCTCCGAATAATCGAAAGATTGGACTAGTCTGGAGCGAAGATGAGACAAATACCCAAGCTCGAAACTTGTCTTTGGCTGAAATCATGGATAGCATCGGGGGGCTACCGGTGGGATTTCAGAGTTTACAATTTGGAGATCACACGCAAACAGAGCTGGAAATTTATAGACAAACGATGAATAGGAATAGACCCCAGATATCCCACCATCCGGACATAGAAAGTTTGGCAGATATCGCGGCTATTATGGAAAATTTGGATGTTATTGTGAGCGTGGACGGCGCAGTGGCTCATTTGGCTGGTGCCCTCCATAAAACGGTTTTTCTACTCAGCAGTTATAATTCTCCATGGTATTGGGGGAGTACTGGAGAAACCTCTGCTTGGTATCCTAGTATGGTTATTATTCGCCAGACCCAAGAAAACAGCTGGGAGGCTACCCTGACCATTTTGAGGCAGAAGCTAGAAGGGTATTTAAAGACGCAAGACCTTTGCACCATCGGTTTACCGCCGGTGCAAAGGGTTCAGTCTAAAACCTAAGCTGTAATGGTCTTGGCTTTTTTAATTTATATTTTAGTAGTATCAATTGAGTATTTCTAATCAAGTTATAAACAATTTTAACCAAGCAGTTAAACATTTTGAAGATCAGCGATTTGAAGAATCTTTAGCCTTGCTCCATAAAGTGCTAAACACCAATGCCCATTGGGCCCATGCTTGGCATTTTCAAGGGGTCGTTTGTTCCCATGCTGGCAAGTTGACAGAAGCTTTGCCCGGGTTGTCCAAAGCCATCGATATGGACTCCAAAAATGCCAAGTATTGGCATTATAGGGGCTTGGTGTATTGGGGATTGGCAGATTATCGGCAGGCACTTGCGGATTTTCAAAAGACCTTGGAATTAGAATCAAAAAACGCCTATTATTGGAGCTCCTTGGGCGAAACTTTTGAAAAATTACATTATCTCGATGAAGCTATTTTTGCGTATCGGAACGCTTGTCAATTGGCAGACGCCAAGTACGGTTACTTTCTTCAGTGGGCAACTGCGTTAACCAATTCAGGGAGAGTGTTTGAGGTCAAGGAAGTATTATGGGCGGTTTGTCGCAAGTGGCCTGAAAACTATGTGGGCTATTGGAATTTGAGTTTGAATGAATTGTTATTGGGGCATTACGCAGAAGGTTGGAGCTTGTATAACCGGCGTATGGAAGCCCCGGGTCTGGTTGATCGACAACCTCAATTGAGACTGGCCTTTGGCTCCAACAAACCTTTATGGGATGGACAAGTCGATCTGTTTCAAAAAACTATTTTTGTCTATTGTGAGCAAGGTTATGGAGACAATATTCAATTTTTGCGTTATGTGCCAGAACTAAAAAAAATCGGAGCAAAAGTTATTTTGGGTGTGCCAGATACCGTCATCCCTCTCGTTTGGAATATGTCAGTTGACGCCATTTTGATCGCTGGAGAGCCTATCCCATCCTTTGATTATCACTGCCCGATTGTGTCCACCATTCGTGGATTTGTCAAGGCAGTGAGCGATATTAAGGGAACTCCGTATATCACGGTACCACCAGAGAAAACGAAGAAATGGGAAGCTAAGTTTAATAAGCATCACCGAAGATTGCGGGTGGGATTGGTTTGGCAAGGGCGAGAAAAGCAACCTGAACAACCTGAGTTGGATACCCTTCATCAACAACGCAATGTGGGGTTTGAACTTTTTGCCGGATTGAAGATACCTGAGGTGGATTTTTTTAGCCTACAATTGGGTATGAATGGACCGGAGTCTCTCAACTTAGAGGAGCAAAGAGCACGGTTTTGGCCTCAGTCTAATTTTTATGATTGGACCAGCGATATCGAAGATTTTGCAGATACTGCGGCCTTGATCACCCAACTCGATTTGGTCATTGCGGTGGATACTAGCGTTGTGCATTTGGCGGGTTCCCTAGGCGTCCCGGTGTGGATGCTGAATCGCTTTAATACTTGTTGGCGTTGGTTGCTCCATCAGGTCGAGACCCCGTGGTACGATGCCATGACGATTTACCACCAACCCAGTTCTGGGGATTGGAGGAGCGTTATGGCCGAAGTGGCTAAAGATTTAAAGACATTCTATCTTCATTACAGACAGGGAACACCTTGTCCTAAAGTTCTGCCGGGTGCAGTTAATTTGCTACAACAGCGGGCACAAGTCTATTTGGTGCGTGCCAATCAAAATAAAGCTCGAGGTTGGCACCATGATGCCTTGGCGCTTTACGATTTGGCGTTAGATATTGACCCTAATTTATCCGCCGCTTGGAATAATAAAGGCAATACCTTGACCGATCTAAAAAAGTATGCCGAAGCCATAGATTGTCATACCAAAAATATACAAATGGATCCAAAAAATCCCTCCTCGTATGCCAATAGGTCGGCTTGTTGGATTGCCACGGGCCGATGGCAAGAAGCGCTACAAGATAATCTAAAAGCTGTAGAGCTAGAACCTTATTTTTGCGATGCTTGGAGCAATATAGGAATTTCCCTACAAGGATTGGGTCGTATGGATGACGCCCTTGCCTATTTTGAATTAGCTACTCGATTAAAACCAGCCAATTCCCCCGATGAGCACATATCCAACACGCTATGGAACCGGGCAGTGGCTTTATTGACCAAAGAGAACTATACCTTAGGTTGGCAAGAGCACGAATGGCGTTGGTATTTACCCAAATCGATAGAAGCACGGAAATTGTGGTCACCTGACAAGCATTGGCTCGGTCAAACCTCTTTAGCAGGTAAAACGCTGGTGGTTTATGCTGAACAAGGGCTAGGAGACTCTATCATGTTTTTGCGCTATGTGCCCTATCTCAAGCAACTAGGTGCCACCAAAGTTTGGCTACTTATACAAAAACCACTGATAGAATTGGTTAACCAGTTTTCTGGTACCGATGGGGTGTATGAATATCCGACCTTGCCCTCGAATCTTAAGTTCGATTTTCAGTGTGCACTGCTAAGCCTACCCTTAGCTTTAACCCAATATGTGCCACACATTCCCAGTTTAGTACCTTATTTGAAGACTCCTGAAAAGTATAAAAAGAAATGGAAATTAAAGAAGCAGTCGCTGGCCAAACTGCGTATAGGCTTGGTTTGGGAGGGCGGAAGTGCTTCAGAAGCTAATGTACATCGGAATATTCCATTTGAGCCGTTCATGCAGTGTTTTCATGGACTACCGTTGGAATTTCACAGTCTTCAAAAAGGTCAGCCAGCGGAAGGCATGGCCGAAACACATCAACTTCGACATCATTGGCAACTACACCATCACCAACTAGGGTGTATGGCCGATACCGCGGCTTTGATTGAAACATTAGATTTGATCGTGTCCGTAGATACCAGTGTAGCACACTTGGCTGGAGCCTTGAATAAACCGGTATGGTTGCTGAATCGCTTCGATACTTGTTGGCGTTGGTTGTCAGAATCTAGAACCTCCTTATGGTACCCAAGTATGGAGATATTTCGACAACCCAGTGCTGGTGATTGGCTACCTGTTCTGGAATCGGTTAGGGCGCGTCTGCAGGAGTTAGCGGTCAAAAAACCAGACGCCCCGTTTATGACAGGGGCATAGGAACCCCTGATACCTAGGTGTGTATTTTTTTTTATTGGCTATGAATTGGCAGGAACCCCCAGAGATTTTATTGCAACAAGCCCAATCCGCTTTCGAGCGCCGGGATTTTTTACAAGTCCAGAAACATATCGATGAATATCACCATGATGTACAAAATAATGGTTATTCATGGTACCTACTAGGGTGTGCGGTCTATGAACAAAAGATCCATTCACTAGCCTTAAAATACTTGACGAGAGCGATTCATTATCATCCAAATATCCATGCTTTTTGGGGACAGCGAGGGTATATTTGGCTAGAAAATAAACAAAATCATTTGGCTAAGGCAGATTTTCTAAAGGCGTTGGAGCTTGATAAAACCGTGCCTCTCACTTGGTACTATTTAGCAAAATGCACCTACCAAATGCAGGACTACGATGAGGCTATTGAATATATTGATCGGTGTTTAACTTTGGACCCTCAATTTTGGGATGCATATAATCTTAAAGTGACACTGTTAGAAGTAGTTGGTCGTTTGGATGAAGCCCACCACCTACTCAATGGGTTGTCTGAAAAACAGCCGAACAACCTAAATTTTAAGTGGAATTTAAGCTTACAAAGCATTCAATTGGGTAACTTCAAACGAGGATGGGCACTATACCAAACGCGTTTATACCTACCTGTCATGTGGAGGGTCAATAAGTTATACGATATATTTCATAAATACCCAGAAAAAACTTGGCATCGAGGTCTATCGCTACAGCAAAAAACGATTCTGGTTTATGCTGAGCAGGGTTTAGGGGATATATTTTTTGGAGTCAGGTATTTGCTGACCTTGAAGCGTATGGCGGATAAAGTGATCTTTGTAACCGCCAATGAGACCCTCTCCATGTTACAAAATATGGGTGTATGTGAAGCCCGTAGCTGGCTACTTCCGTTACCGGACTTTGACTACCATTGTGCTCTTTTGTCTTTACCAGAACAGTTGGAAGACCTGACGAACGGACAAACTTATCTTCAGGTTCAACCAGAAAAAATTGCCTCTTGGGCAAAAAAAGTGACCAAAAAACCACATACTTTAAGGGTCGGCTTGGTGTGGATGGGGGGAGAGCATACGGGAGGAGGCGACTATCAGGAGCTTAATGCTGTGAGAAATATCACCTTTGTTGAATTAGCTACCTTAAATCATAGTCACATTGATTTCTATAGTTTGCAAATGGGTTCGTCCACGAGGGGTGAATATGAGCTACAACGCTTGTTGCACTGGAAAACCTCAAACTTTATCGACCTAACCCAAGATATTCTTGATTTTTCAGATACCGCGGCGCTTATCAAACAACTCGATTTAGTGATAAGCGTTGATACCAGCATCGTGCACTTAGCCGGGGGGTTGGGAGTGCCAGTTTGGCTATTAAACCGATTTAATGGAGATTTCCGTTGGTTTTGGAGTAGATGGGACAGCCCGTGGTACCAGTCGCTTACCCTTTACAACCAACCTAAAATGGGGAGTTGGCATGAAGTATTAGCGGCGATTAAAGCTGATTTGCAAACTTTGGCTGGGGATCATGCAGATTTGAGAGTAGCCAGAGGCATGGAACATGCCAAAAAATTATTAGACCTCAGAATGGAAGTATGGTGTGCACGAGCCAATCAACTTCAGGGACGCCAGAAATACGCCGAGGCTTTGATCTATTACGATTTAGCACTTAAAATATCTCCCAATCAGGTCGCCATTTTGCTCAATAAAGCCAAGGCTTTGGTTGCGTTAAATCGTCTCGATTTGGCCTTAGAGCATTATGCACGGTGCGAGCAGTTGTCTCCAGATACCGTAGAAATTTATATCGATAGGGCAGTGATTTGGGTGCAACAGTTGAACTGGCAAGAGGCTTTGAGCGATAATTTAAAAGCTCAGGCGTTGTCGCCCAAAGATTCTTTGGTCTGGTACAATTCGGCGATTTGCCAACAAGAGTTGCTGTTGCTGGAAGATTCTTTGAAGAGTTATCAGAAATCTATAGAACTAGCACCCAACTACTTGGAGGCACAGTTGAATATGACCTCGGTTTTGCAAGAATTGTGCCGCTACGATGAAATGTTGCCGATTTTGCAGAAATTGTGTCAGACCAAAGCTGATTATGTTTTGGCCCATTGGAATTTGGGACTATTGTATTTACGCTTGGGGCATTATGCTTTAGGTTGGGAATTGTATGAGTGGCGTTTCGGCATGGAGAATTTTCAGCAAGACCACTTAGGGCGTTCTATAAGTGAGTTAGCCAAGGTTCCGGGGTTGCAATTAAATCGTGCGCGGCCCGGTAA
>JASGCH010000174.1 GCA_030054245.1 Gammaproteobacteria bacterium
CCGCCGGTCTTAAAATTATCCACGAATCAATTTTGCCTATGAATCAACTTAGAAGAATCTTATATAGACTAGGCTCCTGGTTGGGTTGGTTAAACGCCATACAAAAAGGTACGGTGGGGCAGAGAGTGGCGCGCGTTTATGCCTACAAAGGAGTTAGCAAAATTTTACGCAAAGTTATCAAGTGACATACCGTTATAGCGCCTTGGACGAACTGCCATCACGACCTGCCAGCATGAAAAGGCTGGTCTATAGGCAAAAATTTACCCGTAGTGTGTGTCGGGTAAAGCGTGTAACTCGATTATTGGGCAGTGTAGCTGGCTGGCCAACTGAGGTACCATGGTTTTTAGGTCAAACAATTTTTAGGTCAATACGATGCAAGGGATATTAATTATTGATTTTGGATCGCAGTTTACACAGCTGATTGCGCGTAAAGTGCGTCAACTGGGAGTGTACTGTGAAATTGTGGCACCAGACTCGGCCATTCACGCTTATTTGGAAAATAATACCGTTTGGGGGATTATTTTATCAGGTAGTCACCAAAGCGTTGACGACGCGACTTTTATCCCAATTCCAGAGGTAATATGGCATACACAACGACCGGTTCTAGGAATTTGTTATGGCATGCAAGCTATGGTCAAGAGTTTTCATGGACAGGTTATGGCATCTGCTACCCGAGAATTTGGTTACGCCAAAATTCAAATGGCTTTAGAGAGCCCTCTTTTTTTTGATTGGCAACCCGGACAAGAGCTTGAAGTATGGATGAGTCACAGCGATACCGTACATCAATTGCCGCAAGAATTTAAGTGTTTGGCACGCAGTGAAAATGGGTTCATGGCGGCCATTGAGCACAAACAATATCCTTGGTTTGGCTTACAATTTCACCCCGAAGTCAATCATACCCAAGGGGGAACCAAAATTTTATCCAACTTTTTGTTTAAAATTTGTGGTGCTTCCAAAAATTGGACAGTGGAAGACATTGCTTGGCAGTCCATTGCCAGCGTCCGCACGCAAGTAGGTCATGGGACCGTGGTTCTAGGCTTATCTGGAGGAGTTGATTCGACCGTGACTGCCGTCCTATTACAACAAGCCATAGGTCGGCAACTCCATTGTGTATTTGTGGATCATGGTATGTTGCGTTACAACGACAGGTTAGAAGTGGAAATGATCGCACGACAATTTTCTTTGCAAGTAGCTTATGTGGACGCACATGTTGAATTTATGAAGCAATTGCAAGGCATTACCAACCCAGAAGACAAAAGAAAAAGGGTGGGGAAGGCATTTATCGATGTTTTTAAGCATTATATCCATCAACATTTTGGGGTGGAGGCGAAGTTTTTGGCACAAGGTACCATTTACCCCGATGTGATAGAAAGTGGAGGAGGAAGCCGAGTAACCATTAAAAGTCATCACAATGTAGGGGGCTTGCCTGCCAACTTAGGCTTGGAATTGGTTGAGCCTATACGCAAACTATTTAAAGACGAAGTGCGTTCGTTAGGAGAAAAACTAGGAGTTCCTAAGCCATTTTTGCAAAAACATCCGTTTCCAGGTCCAGGCTTGGCGGTGCGCATCTTAGGCGAGGTCAAACCCGAGTATATCGCCATGCTACGACAAGCCGATCAAATTTTTATAGAAACCTTGCTAACCGAAAAAGATGGGGACACCGATACCAATTGGTATCAAAAATGTAGCCAGGCCTTTGCCGTCTTTTTGCCTGTCAAAAGCGTAGGGGTGATGGGCGATGGCCGTACCTACGAATATGTTATCGCTTTGCGTGCGGTTTTATCTGACGACTTTATGACGGCTGACTGGCTAGACTTACCTCATTCTCTGCTCAAAAAAATTGCTACCAGAATCATCAACGAAGTAAAGGGAGTCAACCGAGTGGTATTAGACATCAGCAGCAAACCACCTGCCACGATTGAGTGGGAGTAGGCATGTTTGACATAAGACAGCGGAGAGGCACAACTATGGCGACAATGAAGGAGTTATCAAAATGAATGACTTATCTAGCGAGGTACGCTGGAAGCAACGGTTTCAAAATTTCCAGCGGGCTTTTTTACTTTTGCGAGAGGCCATGGAAAATGATTTAGCAACCATCAATGCACTAGAGAGAGAAGGTATTATTCAACGATTTGAATATACCTTTGAGCTTGCGTGGAAAGTGCTTAAAGATAAAATGGAAAACGATGGTATTATCTTAGACCAGCTATCGCCTAAAATGGTGATTAAGCAAGCATACGCGGCCAAATATATCAACGATGTGGAAATCTGGCTTGCTATGATTGGTGATAGAAATCTTATGAGCCATACTTATGATTTTGCCAAATTTGAGGTGGTGATTCAATCCATTGCCAAGCACTATTTACCACTATTAAATACATGGTATTTATCGTTACTCATTGAAATAACTACACCATGAAAACCTTAGGTCTGACAGATGAACATGTGGCACTATTGATGAGCTTTTTTCAACGCGTTTCATCCATTCAGATGGTTAAAATATATGGTTCGCGAGCAAAAGGCAACTACCATGAACGCAGTGATGTTGATTTAGTCGTGTATGGTGAAGAGATGGACCGATTTATGATAGCTGACCTATTACTAGATATACAATCATCTGACTTACCTTATACAGTAGATTTGCAACACTATGATGACATTAAAAACCACACACTACGCGAACACATTGACCGTGTAGGCATAGTATTCTATAAACGCAAAATCTGATTTCAGATGCTAAAAGCCACGGGTACCCATGACGCAAGATATTCAAAATAAAAATATTGAGACTTTTGCACCACTGCCAAATTACTGCGTTATGCAGTACTCACCAGCTCATTTACATTTGAGTAAATTCCACTGGTTGTGCGATGCGTTCAAGCCTAGTAATGAGGACTGCTTACGGTACAACGATCTCGGAATGTTCATCCCTCTTCCACTACTACCCATCTAACAAAAGATAGCCACCAAACTTGACACAATCTTTGCGAAGACAAAAGTAGCCAAAAGGGTTATCGATTCTAAAATCATGGAGCTGGAATCACTAAAGGTTTCGCTACTTCAGAGTATCTTTAACAGCGATTTGGTAAAGGAGTAACCATTGAGTACCATTAGATTAACAATTAATCCAGACATATTAGACTGGTCACTTAAAAGAGCAGGACTGTCTCCAGAGGACATTAAACAAAAATTTCCTGACTATGTGGAATGGTCTTTAAACAAGAAAAAGCCAACATTACATCAATTAGAACAATTTTCTAAAAAAGTTCACTTGCCGTTTGGATATTTTTTCTTAACTATGATTCCACATGAAACAGTGCCAATCCCTGATTTTAGAACCTTCAATACGAAGGTTGCGAAGATTGGTAACCTAATTAGTGTTGAACTTCGCGATACTATACATTCAATGCAATATCGGCAAGATTGGTTACGCTCTTATTGTATAGAAAACGAATTTCCTCGAAACCCATTCAATGGATGTGCCATTGGCGAAACGAATATTGAAAAAATAGTTAATCAATTAAAAAATATTCTTCAGTTAAGTGATTGGAGTAATGTTCGTTTCCAAGATCAATTTAATTACTTACGCGATAAAATAGAGGAAAATAATATTTTTGTTTTTAGCAATAGTATTGTCGATAATAATATTCATAGAAAATTAGATATTGAAGAATTCAGAGGCTTTGTCCTTGCAGACGATTATGCACCATTGATTTTTATCAATTCAAACGATAGCAAAAATGCACAATTATTTACACTTGTTCACGAATTAGCTCATGTTGCT
>JASGCH010000175.1 GCA_030054245.1 Gammaproteobacteria bacterium
TGAAGGTGTTTCAGGTGAAGAGAGCAACCAAACCGGAGTAAAATGAGTATGAGGAGCAATTTTCATATACTATCCAACAAATCATTCATTATTTGCAGGGAGATATTAGTACCGTTTACAACAAGGATGTGCTGATGGGTTTGGATGTTAGCAAATCAGCCCATGTATTTTCGAGGTCATACCTCAGCTGATCGACATCATTAAGACCTTTTATTGAGAACTTTTATTAAGACCTTTTACCAGCTCGGACGAGTTAGCAAATGACTAAGCTGGAGTACGCATCCCTCTTCATTTCCAAAGGCGTGCATCCGGGGTGAACCCACTAACTTCGCCGTTTGGTCGTTTAGCCGCGGCACCAGCCCATGGTGCCACAGTCTTTTTTTAGTAAATATTTTTTATTATATACCTTACCATGATGCAACTTACTTCTGAACACCAGGCTTTACGGGAAACCATTCTAAAATGGATCCATAAAGATATTAACCCTAACATTGAGGCTTGGGAGGAACAAGGTCAATACCCCGCGCATCAAGTCATCAAACAGATGGCAAATTTAGGTTTATTAGGCTTGGATAAACCCCAAGCATTTGGTGGTATGGGTCTGGATTATTCCTACAGTGCCGTATTAGCTATGGCCTTGGGTGACATCCACTGTGGTGGAGTTCCTATGTCTATCGGTGTACACACGGATATGGCCACCCCGGCTTTGGCAAAACATGGTAGCGACTCCCTTAGAAAAGAGTTTTTAGAACCGGCCATCGCCGGCGACATGCTAGCTTGTTTGGGTGTTTCAGAAGTAGGTGGCGGTTCAGATGTAGCTAGCATTACCACGCAAGCTCGCAAAGATGGCGATGATTACATTATAGATGGTGGCAAAATGTGGACAACCAATGGTTGTCAAGCTGATTTTTGTGTGGTTTTGGCTAATACCTCAGCAGGACAAGTGCATAAAAATAAATCCCTTATCGTGGTTCCTATGAATACCAAAGGCGTACAAGTAGCCAAAAAAATCCAGAAAATGGGTATGGATTCATCAGACACGGCCCAACTCTATTTTGATTCTGTACGAGTACCTCAGCGCTACCGCATTGGACATGAGGGTATGGGCTTTATGTATCAAATGGAACAATTTCAAATTGAGCGCTTATGGGCTGGGTTTTGTGCAGTCGGCAGTATCCGCTCGTTGATTCAATACACGATTGATTACACTAGGCAAAGAGAAGTATTTGGTAAACCTATTTTAGAGCACCAATGGGTGCATTTCCGGCTGGCTGAATTAAAGGCTGAAATTGATATGTTAGAAACGACTTGCTGGGCCGCGGCAGAAAAAATTGTTCACCAGCAAGATGCGACTGAATTGGCTACCGTCGCTAAATTGAAAGCCGGCAGACTTCAACGCGTTTGTACGGACGCTTTGGTACAAATGTGGGGAGGAATGGGGTATGCAGAGGGTAGAATTTCGCGTGCCTATCGGGATGGCAGGCTATCCTCAATCGGTGGGGGAGCTGACGAAGTCATGTTGCAAATACTTTGTAAATTTATGGGAATTTTTCCAAAAAATTAATGTCTGAACATTGTCGCCATTTTTCTAGGGTATTGGTTGCCAATCGCAATGAAATTGCGAGTCGAGTGCTCCGAACTTTACACCAACTGGGTTACTCTACGGTTGCCGTTTGTTCTCAGGCCGATTTAACCGCCCCCTATATTCAATTAGCCGATAGCTTTGTTCTATTAGATGGACTGGATCCAGCGGCTGCCTACCTTAACATCCAAGGGCTTATTGCCGCGGCCAAGCAAAGTGGTGCTGATGCGATTCACCCAGGCTATGGTTTTTTGGCAGAAAATGCGGATTTTGCTAAAGAGTGCGTACAAGCTGGCTTGGTATTTATTGGTCCCACTGCTGAGTCAATTCGTAAAATGGGTGATAAAGCTGAAGGCAAAAAAGTTATGAAAGCCGCTGGCCTTCCTTGTATCCCAGGATACGAGGGCGAAGATGAGCAAGATTTATGGGTTGCAGCCAACCAAATAGGTTACCCTATATTGATCAAACCTAGGGCCGGTGGTGGTGGCAAAGGCATGCACTTGGTAAGCCATGCGAATGAGTTGCTGGTAGCTCTCGAAAGCACCCGACTTCATGCGGGAAAACTCTTTGCAGATCAACGCATTATATTAGAACGAGCGCTATTCAACCCGCGACACATTGAAGTACAGATATTTGCGGATAGTTTGGGTAATGTCGTGCATTTGGGTGAGCGCGAATGTTCCGTGCAAAGAAGACACCAGAAGTTAATTGAGGAATCCCCATCGCCCGCTGTTAGCCCAGAAAAGCGTCGTTTAATAACCACTTTAAGCGTCGAAGCCATCCAGAAAATAGGTTATATAGGTGCTGGAACCTTAGAATTTTTAATGGATGAAGACGGGTATTTTTATTTCATAGAGATGAATACCCGGTTACAAGTCGAGCACCCAGTCACTGAGTTTTGCACAGGTTTAGATTTGGTTGAATGGCAAATTCGTGTCGCCCGGGGAGAGCCTTTGCCCAAGAAACAATCTGAAATTCATTTTAGAGGTCATGCTATAGAAGTGCGTTTGTGTGCTGAAGACCCGCAACAAGATTTCCTACCCCAGAGTGGTACTCTTTTAAAGTGGTTGCCAAGTTCAGAAATCCGAGTCGATGAAGCCTTGGCAGATGATTATCAAGTTCCCCATTATTATGACTCTTTGTTGGCTAAAATGGTGGTACACGCCGAGGATCGGGGAGTAGCCATACAAAAAATGGTGCGAGGACTGGAACAGTCCGTACTTATGGGAATTAAAACCAACCAAGGATTTTTATGGCGATGTTTACAACACCCGCAATATAAGCAGGGGCTAGCCACTACGGCTTTTATTCCGAACTATGGGCATGAACTTAAAGACACTCCCAAAGATTCCATTCGTTTGGGTTTGTATTTAGCGGCAATTTATCCCTTTCTTCAGAAACACACCACACATTTTCTTAAAGCTAAGCACCCAAGATGGCGTTATTTGCAATTTGAGCAAGATTATTTTCTTTTTCAAGTGCAAGTACAAGACGGTTTTTACCAAGTGGACACATTGGATAACAAAACTAAAACCATCTTGGATAGCCAACCCATCATGATCCATCAAAGTGCACAAACCCATCAGTGGTACATGGCTACTCATACTCATTTTACTCCGGTTTGGTTGCTCTCTTCACCTGAAACACCTTCAGCAGAAACCAAGGAGTATTGGTTGCAAATCAAAGCCGATACCCTATTTATTCGAGATATTTACCTAAATACAGGCAACACCAGTTTGGGTTCAGAGTCAAATCTTACCGAAGGAACCACCGTTTATTCGCAAATATCTGGCAAAGTCGTAAAAATACACTGCTCTTTAGGTGATGAAGTAAGCCTAGGACAAAACTTGGTCACCGTCGAAGCAATGAAGATGGAGCACAACCATCTAGCCCGTATCAGCGGTACTGTTAGCGGGATATCCATTGCTGTAGGAAATCAAACCCATAAAGGGGATGTATTACTTTTCATAAGTCCCAAAAACGCCGATCCTTCTGCCACCTCTTAAGGCATTTTTACTCTATTTTGCACATGGGCGATATTAAAATAACCCCTTCTAAATCTGCTAAGGGTAAGGTCAAATCATTTTATCCTGAGCTTTCTGAACAAGTCCATCCGCCTAAAGAACTGAGCATACCCAATG
>JASGCH010000176.1 GCA_030054245.1 Gammaproteobacteria bacterium
TTGCGCTTGATTTGCATTTTTGGGTGATAAAAAGTATTTTTTATGTTGCTTTTGAATGGTTTCTGGAGTAATTTGATAGATCGCTGGTAACTCGGATATATCGGGGATGGTATTCAATACGATAGGTTTTATAAATTCTGGGACGCTAAAGTCTGTAAATTCTTGTTCTGGTGGGTAGTCAAACACCATATTTTGGTGATCTTTGAGCGACGACAAGGTTTGAAAAACGGCATGACCAACTGCTGACCAGTCAGACGGTTTGGGTTGCCTATACAGTTTTACGCTGGGATACCAAGGACTGTCGGTTCTTTTTTTCATCCACCGCCAATCGGTGGTATAACCTAAAAGCACTAGGGTTGGAAAGCCCATAGTCCCACTTAAATGTGCCACTGCGGTATCGACGGTCACAACACAGCTAAGCAAAGAGCAAATAGCTTGAGTGTCTGAAAAATCCACAATTTCTTCGGGGTAATGAAGGATTTTGGCATCGTTTAGAATCTTTAATTCATCCGGCAAAATTTCTTTGGCTAGAGCTAGGTATTGGCAATTTTCAGGTAAAAAATGTAAAAAAGTAGTGAGCGGAATGCTTCGCAAATGGTCTTTTCTGTGCGTTCGACTGCCACTCCAGACGATACCTACCAAAGGTTTTTTGGGGTCTCTCGATTTTTCCAAGATTTGTCTCCACTTCGCCAAGCGAGACGAGTTTTCAGGTAAAACGCCAATGGGATTGGGAATTTTATCGATACTCGTTCCAAAAGCTAATGGCAAGGACAAAAAAGGAGTTTGAAAATCGGGTAAGGGTAGATATTGTTCCCAATCGTTGTCCTCATTGATACAATCGACAATGCCGGGAATATTTTGTAATAAACTTTGTACCGAGGCTTGTACACGCAAATAAACTTTAGCACCTAGGTTGACGACTAAAGGTATGTAGCGACTGAGCATGATGGTGTCACCTACCCCTTGTTCTGAATACAATAAAATGCGTTTGTTTGACAAATTTTCTTTACCAATCCATAGTGGCATGGGGGGTTGTACGGCAGATCCTGGTCTAAACCATCGAACCTCGTATAAAGACCACGCGGGCAAATAGAGCCCGGCTTGAAGCATAGTCAAAGCTTTATTCCAATAAATTTCTGGATCTTGGGGGGATTGGAGCAAAATCGCGTTGAATATTTTTAACGCATAGTCGAGTTTACCTACATCGCTACAAAGATTAGCGTAATTGGTGTAAGAATTGATGGCGTTTGGATTGAGCCTCATGCCTTGCTCAAAACTGTTTTTGGCTTGATCAAATCGTTGTACATCGTGCAAAGCCACCCCCAAGTTAATATAAGATTGGGCGGCGTTTGGATTACACTCAGTGGCTCTAAGAAAATGCTTACAAGCTTCGTCTTTGCGCCCCAACATCATTAAAATCGCACCTAAATTGTTGTGCGCCTCGGCGTAATCTGGACGAATCTTGGTGGCTTCTAAGAGGCTGATGACGGCTTCTTCATTCCGGTTCAGTTGCGATAACACTAAACCGCGATTGCTATGGGCTTGGGCAAATTGAGGTCCCCATTTTATCGCTTGGTCTAGAGTTTGTAAGGCTTGCTCTAGTCGATTTAATTTGAGTAGGCAAATCGCACAGGCGTGCATGATTTGTACTGAATGGGGAGCGTATAGAAGTGACTTTTGATAACAGTCTAATGCGGCTTCCCAATCATTGCGGCTTTCAAATAGTTGTGCCTCATTGAGTAGCGTTTGTAAGTATTCTTGACTGATCTTGACATCTTTAGCGGATAAGACTGGCTTGGATGGGGTCGGGCGGACTATAGGTTGAGAGTTAGTTACTTTCTTTTTCTTTGATTTTGACATTTTATAAATAAGATCACATCGATGAACAAATGGTTTTCAATTCTACATGGAGTTGCTGACCCACACCTTGCCAATCTTGGTAGTTGGGTTGACGCCATAACCGTACACTAGGATACCAAGGACTATCCGTTCGATCTAGTAGCCAACGCCAATCCGGTGAATACGGGAGTAAAATCCATGTATTGAGTCCTAGAGCACCGGCTAAATGTGCTACGCTGGTGTCCACAGAGATGATCAAATCCATTTGTTGGCATAGACCCGCCGTCTGGCTAAAGTCCGTCAGCAAGTGAGAAAAATGGGGGATGTTGGTTCTCTCAAGAATCGACAGATCTTGGGAGGTAAACTCTTTTTGTAGAGCAAAGTAGTCGGCCTGGGGTGGTAAAAAAGACAATAATTGCTCTAAAGACAAACTGCGGATTTTATCAAACTTAAAGGTGTTGCTACCAGACCAAACTAAACCTATTCGGTAATTTTTTTTAACTCCCAAGCGTTGTTGCCATTGATGATGGATGATAGATTCACAAGTTAAGTAGGCTGTGGACGCTGGAATGCTGTTTAAGTTTGTATGCAAAGCCAAAGGTAGAGACATTAATGGCGTGGCAAAATCATATTTCTTTGTCGTGGGTAGGTCATCCCATTGGTTTTTAAAAGCATAACAATGGGTTACACCTTCGACATTTTTGAGTAAGCTATAAAGACTTGGATGTGCTAAGAGAGTAACCTGTGCCCCCAATCTGGCGACCAAACTGGCATAACGCACAAATTGAATATTATCTCCAAGACCTTGCTCTCCATACAAAAGAATATGTTTGTTCTGAAGTGATTCTCTTCCGAGCCACAAGGGAGAATTGGGACAACGCAGGCTATTGCTAAAACTCCACCTGTGTTCATACAATGGCCACCCATGGTCAAAGTCCCCTTTTAGCAACAACGAACAGGCTTTATTCCATAACGAAGCCTGTGAATGGGTGTCCACTTTGTATGCGTGTTCAAAGCAAGCAATACTGCCATCGACATCCAGTTGATACTGCAATACCACCATTCCTTTGCCAACCCAAGCATCCCGAATATGGGTGTCTAAGGTCAAAGCGGCATCAAAATGGGTTAACGCTTCGGCTAATTGGCCTTGATTCTGTAAACATACCCCACAATTTGCCAGAGCGTTGGCGTGTTCGGGTTGAAAGGTTAACGCTTGCTGGTAATACCCCATGGCTTGTTGCCAATCACCAGAATATCTTAAGATATTCCCCAATAAATTGTAAGCATCCGCTGAGTTGGGTTGGAGCTGTATAAAATGGCGAATAGTATCTTCAGCTAATTTAAACTGGTTTAATAATAAATGGAGGTAACTCAAATGGAAGTAAATATCTGAGTGGTTTGGGTGGTGCTTCAAAGCTTGCTCATAAGTGTCTAGCGCCAAAAGGTAGTTTTTTTGTTTTTTATACATTTCGGCTAGATTGATAAAAGCATTCAAATAGTTTGGGTAACGCTTGGTTATCAAAGAAAACTCAGCGATGGCTTGGTCATCTTTAGCCATCTGGCAATAAAGGATTGCCCGATTGTTTAAGGCTTGTAGGTTGTGTTGATTGCGCAATACTACTTGGTTATAACAGGCAAGTGCTTCTTCGTAAAGTTGCAATTGTTTACATAAGTCGGCTTTGTCAAAATAGGTCTGGAGTAAGTTGGGGTTAATTTGTAGGCAGGTATCGAGGTCTTGAAGTGCAAACTTAGGTAAATTGAGGGCAATATAGTGGGTCGAGCGAGCTAACAGCAGGTTGGTATTTTGGGGAAATCGCTCAATTGCTTGGGTGAGAACTTCGATAGCCTGAGGGTGGCGCTTTAAAGCTCTTAAA
>JASGCH010000177.1 GCA_030054245.1 Gammaproteobacteria bacterium
GCCGAGGCCGATTTTTTAAAATGCTTGTCTCTTGACCCAACCCATGTAGATGTTTATTACAATTTAGGCACAACATTACAAAATATGTTTCGGATTGAAGAAGCCATAGAGTGGTATGGAAAGAGCCTTTCTTATAAACCAGAAAGTGCTAAAACGCACTGTAATTTAGGTTTTGCTTATCTGATATTAGGGCAGTTTGAAAAGGGTTGGCCCGAGTTAGAATGGCGATGGCGAAATCAGGAAATAGACTTGTTGAATAGAAATTTTTCGCAACCTCAGTGGCAAGGAGAAGCGTTTGAAAAGGGACAAACCCTCCTAGTACACGCCGAGCAAGGTGTGGGTGATACCATTCAATTTTTGCGTTATTTACCTTGGGTGGTCAGCCTAGGATGGCGCGTATTGTTTGAAGTTCCAAGAGTCATGATACCTCTCCTTCAGTCAATAGAGGGGATCGAACAATTTATAGCCAATGGCGATACTTTGCCAGACTTCGATTGGCACTGTCCCTTGTTGAGTTTACCCCATGCACATAAAACCACAACCTTACCTCCCCCCATTAAATTACCATTACCCCATATTTTGCGCAAAGAATGGAAGGATAGGATCGCCCTGATCGACAAGGGCACCCCCAAAACCAAGGTTAAAAAAATCGGTCTGGCTTGGAGTGGCGATACACGCCATTTGAATGACAAACATAGAAGCATCCCGACGACCCAACTGTTTGATTACTTGCCAGATAAGTATCAATATGTGTGCCTACAAAACAAAATTCGGGAACGCGACTTACCTGCTATGAATTGTGGTCTCAAAATTGCCTATTACGGGACTTATTTAACTGACTTTGCACAAACTGCCGCTCTATGTATGGAGCTAGACCTCGTGATTAGTGTGGACACTTCGCTGGCTCATCTATCCGGTATTTTAGATCAAAAGACTTGGATTTTATTGCCCTACTCTGCAGATTGGCGTTGGTTGATGAATAGGGAAGATTCCATTTGGTATTCTGACATACATTTATTTAGGCAACCCACCTTGGGAGATTGGCATACCCCACTCATGCAAGTAAGGGAGAGATTGCTCAACGAAAAATTCTAAGGACAGACTATTCCCCAGCAATCTTTAGGAGCGTTGTAGCATCGGCTATGCCGCTCGGTGAGCTGTCATCATTACAAGGCTTCCGCGATTGCCCCCATCTTCATTTCCGAAGATGATCATTCGCTGGTAAGTACCCCATAACGCAGTCATTTGGTAGTGTAACCGCGACACCAGCCGATGGTGCCACAGTCTTTCTTTAGTTAGCCAAAGAAAGGTAGCTGTCCGACAAAGTACGAGGTGGACAATCCTTGACTGCCTGCACGATGGCTTCTATGTGTTTAGGAGTCGTTCCGCAACAGCCACCGACTATGTTTACCAAGTCTGATTGGGCAAACTCTTTAAGTAGAGTACTGGTGGTTTCTGGATCTTCATCAAAACCCGTTTCACTCATGGGGTTAGGCAACCCGGCGTTTGGATAACACACGATAAAAGTATCTGGAGCAATGGTTGCCAACTCTTGGATATAAGGTCGCATCAAAGCCGCACCTAGGGCACAATTTAAGCCTACCGCTATGGGTTTGGCGTGGCGCACGCTATACCAAAAAGCTTTAACGGTTTGCCCCGATAAAATCCTTCCAGAAGCGTCGGTTACCGTACCACTGATCATTACGGGTAAGCGTCTGGCACTGTCCTCAAAATATTCTTCAGTGGCAAAAATAGCGGCCTTGGCATTAAGAGTATCAAAAATAGTTTCAATCAGCAGTATATCAACCCCAGCTGTTACCAAGGCTTCTACTTGCTCATAGTAAGCTTGACGCAAATCTTCAAATGATACATTGCGATACCCTGGGTTTTGTACATCGGGACCTATACTTGCGGTTTTTGAAGTGGGTCCCAAAGCTCCCGCGATAAATAGGTTATCCCTATTTTGATGGTATTTTTGTTTTGCACTGATAGCTACTTCTACTGCACGCCTATTCATGGCTTTCACTAGATGCTCTAACCCATATTCTTTTTGAGCAATTTTATTCGCACCAAAGGTATTGGTTTCAATGATATTCGCCCCCGCTTGCAGATATTTTAAGTGGATGGACTCTATAATTTGAGGTTGACTTAAGTTGAGTAATTCATTATTGCCTTTATAAAATTTATCTTGAGGCAAATCCAAATCTTTCTGAAATTCTTCTTCGCTTAAATTCTCGAGCTGAATCATCGTGCCCATAGCACCGTCTAGTATTAATATTTTTTCAGTTAATAACTTCTTGAAGTGTTTAGATTTAGTATCGGTATAATCAGTCATTTTGATTGAAAAATAGGAGAAAGGTAAGCAAAATTTTGCCATACGGAGGGCTGTCCGTTAGGTATGTAGCTAGTAGCCCCAGACCGTTGCACAACCTCAGCCAACTGTCATCATTACCCGGCTTCCGCGATCGCCCTACCCCAGCTTCGTTTCCGAAGATGATCAGGGTGAGCGCTCCCAGTCTCGCATGTTAAGTATATGCCAGACTGGCAGTGGAATCGCAAGGGATAGCACAACGAACTGAGGCACCTACATAACGCCAGCCAAGGGTGCAACAATCTTATTAATTTTACAATACAGCTCCTAATAAAATAATGGAATCTCTTACATCATCCCATCAGATATGCGAATCTACCTACGACCGAGTAGCCATTTTTATGCTACAATAGGATGTATATCACCTTGGATAAATTGCTTGGTGGACTAGCTAGAACTTGAGTTTTATTTTAACCCACAAGTTTGTTTTTGTTTGAATTTTACATTACGAGGAGATGGCATGCGCCATTATGAAATAGTGCTGTTGATCCACCCAGATCAATCAGAGCAATTGACATCCATGATGGATCGTTACAAGTCGCTGATCAATTCTAAAAATGGCGTTGTTCACCGAGTAGAAGATTGGGGGCGACGCCCCCTAGCCTACCCAGTCAAGAAAATGGCTAAGGCCCACTACGCTTGTCTTAATATTGAGGTCAGTATTGAGCTCTTGCGTGAACTTGAGACCGCTTTTAAGTTTAACGATTCTATCCTGCGTCATTTAACGGTGCAGAAAAAAGCCGCCGAGACTGAACCTTCCATCCGAATGATTCGTCTCAAAAAAGCCATGGAAGCGGAGACAAGCACCAGCAAATAATCTTCCCATATAGATTTCCAAGTTATTTGATGGAAGTAGAAAACTCCTTTTTCCTAAGAGCCTGCTTGGTTGAATTGATGGATAAAAGGTACACTCTTGGCGGGGTACCGACGATTAAGTTCGTAGTTCATTACCAAGGCTTGGCTTTCGAACAAGGTGTCGAACAAAAAGTTCAGTTGACCATGCCGTGTATTGCCTTTGGTTTACTTACGGATGTTGTTGCTAGCACAAAATTGGGAGAAGAGTTGCATTTAAAAGGTTTTTTAGTTTCCAAAATGAAACAAAGAAGCGTGCTTTTTAGAGTACAATCTTGTGAGAGGAATGTCAACTGTCCCATTGTGGATCACTTAAAAGATCCAATTGAGATGGTTAAAGAAATGTATTAACTACATATTAATAGGAGCGAATTTTGATACCTTATAAAAAATTTAACAAAGATAAAAGAAACTTTAACCGGAACACGCAACCCTTGCTTTTTAGAAAAAAGAGGTTTTGTCGTTTTACAGTGGCTG
>JASGCH010000007.1 GCA_030054245.1 Gammaproteobacteria bacterium
TATCCGCACCACCTGCAATGCCAATCACCTTACATCCCCGTGCCTTTGCCAGAGCTCCGAAAGCACTCCCTACGGCACCACTAGCGGCACTCACGGCTAAGGTTTGCCCAGCCTTGGGCTGAATAATTTTTACCAGACCATACCACGCCGTAACACCGGGCATACCGACAGCCCCCAAGTAATGGCTCAGAGAAAAATGTTTATCACTCACTTTGCGTAATACCCCAGGTTCGTTAGGGGATACTACACTATACTCCTGCCATCCTCCCATACCGACTACTTTATCCCCCGGTTGAAAATGAGAGTGTTGGCTAGCAACCACTTCCCCAACAGTCCCCCCTTGCATGACTTGATTGAGTGCTTGCGGTGCCGCATAACTCTTGGCGTCGTTCATGCGCCCACGCATATAAGGGTCCAAGCTTAAATAATGGTGGCGCACCAAGACCTGACCGGTGGTGAGGTTGTCTAGGGCTTGGGTAACCAGTGCAAAATGGTCTAAGCCGGCTTCTTTGGTTGGTCTAGAAACCAAGTGGATTTGTTTATTTTGAATCATAGTATCAAAGTAGGGTAAAGAAAAATGATCGAACCAAGATGGATGATTGCTCCGTGAGCGGACATCATGACGAGGAGGGAGCCAATTCCCAGCGGACTTGACGAAGTAAGGTCGCAACACGACGGGCTTTGCGGCTGCGTTATGCGCTTCACCCCGAATGATCGCCTCAGTAAATTCCGCTGTTGTGCGAGTAAAAGCCTTGTAATTTGGCAGTTTGCCGTACCGGGTGCTAATCGGATGCCCTCATCTTCGAAAGATTCTAGGTTGAGCGAATTCGTTCTTGTTCCCTAGCTTGCCTTAATTGATGAAGCTCGCGAATAGCTAAGCGTTCTGTAGTATCTAAATCTAGGAGCAATCCAATTAATTTTGAGATGGATTCTCCCCAAAATGCGATACTAATGATTACAAACGCCACTAGGAATCCCGCTTGTAGTTCCGCCCATAAGAGGAAGCCATATACTGTCAAGCACAGCCATACATCAGCTACTGCCGCCACCACTCTAGTCTTGTATTGTTTGTTACTCATTCTGTTTTCATTTGACTTCATTGCCATTTGAATCCATTTGGCTTCGTTCTTTCCTCGCATAATAACGGTATCTGAAATCTGAATATAGAACCTACGAACATTATAGCAAAAATTACCGCTATAAGACTGTTGCACCATCGGCTATGCCGCTTGGTGAGCTGTCATAATTACAAGGCTAGAGCGGTCGCCCCCATCTTCATTTCCGAAGATGATCATTCGCTGGTGAGTACCGCATAACGCAGTAACTTGATAGTGCAGTCGCTGTACCAGCCGATGGTGCAACAGTCTTTTAGATGGATTATAATATAGGCATGAACCATATTCGAAATTTTAGCTCAAGCCACTTAGATACATTATAATATAGGCATGAACCGTATTCGAAACTTTTCTATCATTGCCCACATAGACCATGGGAAATCAACCTTAGCAGATCGACTTATTGAACATTGTGGAGGGCTTGATAACCGAGAAATGCGTGAGCAAGTGCTGGATTCCATGGACATTGAAAAAGAACGCGGCATTACCATTAAGGCACAAACCGCGGCTTTACGCTACCAAGCCTTAGATGGCAATGTCTACCATTTAAACCTCATAGATACTCCTGGGCATGTGGATTTTTCTTACGAAGTCAGTAGGTCTTTATCGGCTTGTGAAGGTGCACTGTTGGTCGTCGATGCGAGCCAAGGAGTAGAAGCGCAATCCGTAGCCAACTGCCAAACCGCTGTTGACTTAGGTGTAGAAGTCATCCCAGTCTTAAATAAAATCGACTTGCCCCAAGCGGACCCAGCTAGTGCTATGGTGGAGATCGAAGAGGTCATAGGCATAGATGCACGAAATGCCATATTGTGTTCGGCGAAAACTGGGCAGGGTATTATTGATGTTTTGGAAGCCATCGTTAAATATATCCCTTCACCCAGAGGCTCACCACAAGCACCTTTTCGTGCGATGATTATTGACAGTTGGTTTGACAATTATGTAGGGGTAGTGATGTTGTTGCGTGTCGTGGATGGTTCTATCCACTTGGGAGACTCGGTAGTACTTATGGCGTCTAAATTATGCCAAGAAGTCAATAAACTGGGTGTATTTACTCCCAAGATCGATTACCGAAATCAACTAGAAGCTGGCGAAGTAGGTTTCTTAATCTGTGGACTCAAAGAGTTAAATGGAGCTAAAGTGGGAGATACAGTCTGCAAGATACGCTTAGCCAACGGTTCCAATGTCGTCCCAGCGGACTCTCCCCTACCCGGGTTTAAAGAAATTCAACCCAGAGTTTTTGCCGGTATCTATCCGATTGAATCAAGCCAATACGAATTTTTGCGTTCGAGTCTAGAAAAATTACAACTCAATGATTCGTCTTTACGCTTTGAGCCAGATGTATCGCAAGCTTTGGGGTTTGGCTTTAGATGTGGTTTTCTTGGACTATTACATATGGAAATCGTACAAGAACGGCTTGAGCGGGAATTTTTACAAGAACTTATCACGACTGCCCCTAGTGTGGTTTACGAAGTCGTAGATACTTTGGGGGAAACTAGGCACATTAATAATCCCTCTAAACTCCCAGAAAGATGGTTAGAAATTCGTGAACCCGTCGTATCTGTACGATTATATGTTCCACAAAATTATGTGGGGGCAGTGATAACTTTGGTGAACCATAGAAGGGGTATCCAAAAAAGCTTAAACTTTCATGGGCAACACGCTATGTTGGTGTACAATGTACCCTTGGCAGAGATTGTCTTAGATTTTTTTGATAAATTAAAATCGGTTAGTCGAGGTTATGCTTCTATGGATTACGACTTTATGGGTTATGAAGTGGCTGACATCGTTAAAGTTGACATCTTAATAAATGGGGACAAAGTGGATGCCTTATCGCTGATGCTACACAAGAGTCAAGCACAGAGTAGAGCCAGATCAGCGGTCGCTAAAATGCGCCAAGTGATCAACCGACAAATGTTTGATGTTGCCATCCAAGCGGCCATAGGCACCCAGATTATCGCACGCGAAACCGTAAAGGCTATGCGTAAAAATGTACTTGCTAAATGTTATGGCGGTGATATTACACGAAAAAGGAAATTACTTGAAAAACAAAAAGCTGGTAAGAAAAGAATGAAACAAATTGGTTCGGTTGAAGTACCCCAAGAAGCCTTTTTAGCAATACTACAAGCGGAGGATTAATGCCTGTATTCACTGCGGTTATTTTAGGTCTTTACCTAATCTACATAGCCTTATGGCAATTTGATAAATTACCTGATTATTTCCCGACTGATTTTTCGTTCTTACTATTTGTTGCCCTCAGCATCACCTTTGTGTATTGGTTGTTAGATAAGTTTATATTTGAACAAAGTCGAAAGCTTATCTCTAGCGAATACGAATCTAAAATAAGTGAAATTGACACCAATTATAGTGGTACCCATCATCTCGATATGAGTGGTGCAAAGGCAAAATATCTGGAATTACACCGAAAATCTTTGGTCCCCCCTTGGTGGATAGACTGGACAGCTGGACTTTTTCCGGTGATTCTTGCGGTTTTCTTATTGCGTTCCTTTGTTTTTGAACCGTTTCGCATACCGTCTGGCTCGATGTTACCAACCTTACATGTAGGGGATTTAATTCTGGTCAATAAATTTTCGTATGGCATTCGTTTGCCTATTTTTGGTACCAAAGTTTATGATATAGGTTCCGTTGCTAGGGGCGATGTGATTGTTTTTCGCTTCCCCGAAAATAAAAAGCTGGATTATATTAAAAGAGTGGTGGGTTTGCCTGGTGATAAGATAGAATATACTAAAAAAGTCCTAAAAATTGACGATGTTGTTATCCCTAAAACTCCGGTTCAAGATTTTTTAGACGCTGATTTATTGGTATACAGGAAACAATTTGAAGAAAATTTTTACTCAGATCAAAAAAGTAGTGAAAAGAAGAAGTTTAGGATCCTAAACGATGAGTCCATACCATCGATGGCCGGCACTCCGCACAATTTTCCCAATCGCTCGGCGTGCAATTATCACATTCAAGGTTTTACTTGTACCGTACCAGAGGGTCATTACTTTGTTATGGGAGATAATCGCGATAACTCCCTAGATTCGCGCTATTGGGGCTTTGTACCGGAAGAAAATTTGGTAGGACGAGCATTTTTTATTTGGATGAATATCAAAGACTATTCACGAATAGGCAGATTTTATTAAAATTCAAGAACTGTAAGGTGCAACTTCGGGTAAGCCTTATAAACTACAAGACCGTTGTGCTATTGGCTACGCCTCTCGTGCAACGGTCTTGTAATGATCTTCTTCACCTTCGTGAATATGAGGGTTAATGCTCCGCTAACTTGTCGTAATCGATTGAGTATCATCAGTTAGCTACATTCTCGATTTTCGTAAAGCCCATGTATAATCTGGAAAAGTTAAATAAAATTCAAACCCTGATAGGCTATCAATTTACAAATATCAAATACTTGGTGCTAGCCCTTACCCACTCTAGCACTACGAACCCCGAAAATAACCAAAGATTGGAATTTCTTGGAGACGCTGTACTAGCATTGGTCGTCTCACAATGGGGCTATCTGGCACATCCCCAGTTGCCAGAAGGAAAGTTACACCAAATGCGAACTAAACTAGTCTGCACAGAAACCTTAGCGAGCGTTGCGGCGTCATTAGAGCTCCACACGGTATTAGAAACTCATCACCAAAAAGTAAACCAAGCTATATTGGCCGACACCTTGGAAGCCGTCATTGGTGCCATTTTTCTTGACGCCGATTTTACGATTACCCAATCCGTTGTCTTAAAGTTCTTTGCCAATTTGCCTCTGCGATGGAGTGAATTATCCGAGACCACGGATTCCAAAACTATTTTAAAAGAATGGGCAGAGGAACATCAACTTGGAAAAATAATTTATCGCACTTTTTCTATGAGTGGAAAACCACATGACCCTTTATTTACTATAGAATGCCTACTACCCAACACCCCAGAAAAATTTTATGGCAAAGGCAAATCACGCAAAATAGCTGAAAGGAATGCCGCTCAAAAAGCCCTAGCCTATTTAGCTCTCAAGTAAGCCGTTGCACCGCGAACTATCCTAATGCAAGGCTAAAAGTTTGCCTTCTGCAGAATTTACTTAGAGAGACGGTAGAACCTCCCCTTGCTTCTGGTTTTTAATCATCTTATCCGCTGGATTATGATAAACGCTGACATATTGGTTGATGGTATTTTACAAGATGATCCGATTATAAAAAGGCGGAGTTTGGCAAAAGCCATCACTTTAATTGAATCGGAACAATCCAATGAAAAACCTGTCGCCGAAGCTTTGCTAAAAGCTTTACTACCTTACACGGGTAATTCTCTCCGAATTGGCATTAGCGGTGCACCGGGAGTCGGTAAATCTACATTTATTGAAGCTTTTGGTTTTTACCTATTGTCATTACAACATAAAATTGCAGTATTGGCTATAGATCCTTCATCTCATGTCTCAGGCGGTTCTATCTTAGGAGACAAAACACGAATGCACCGCTTGTCTGTTGAGCAAAATGCTTTTGTCCGACCCAGCCCTAGCAGAGGGATATTGGGAGGTGTGGCGATATCCACTAGAGAGGTCATTATGCTTTGCGAGGCCGCAGGATATGATACGATCATAGTTGAATCTGTAGGAGTTGGGCAATCCGAAATGTCGGTTGCCAAAATAACCGATATACTTGTTTTATTGTTGCATCCCCATGCTGGAGACGAATTACAGTCCATCAAAAAAGGTCTTATGGAATATGCTGACTTTTTTGTGGTTAATAAAATGGACTTGGATGCCATTGCCGCCAAGCGGGCACAAATTGAAATCCAAAACGCTTGGAGCCACAACTCCAGAGTCCACGCCCCACCTAAAGAAAATGTGTTTCAAGTCAGTTCTCTCCATAACCAAGGAATAGAAGAGTGCTGGCAATACTTATCAACCTATTTCAAAAAACTAAAAACCTCAGGGCAACTTAAGATAAAACATACTGAACAAACCTTGAGCTGGCTTCAAGAATTTACAGAAGCTCAATTTATGTTTTTATTCACTGAAAACAAAATACTACAAAAATCTTACCAAACACTCACCGCTGATCTCGTGTCTCAAAAAATTACTTTTAGGGAAGCCACCCATTGTCTTTTACAAGTGACGATCGGCGAATTAATGCGCATTAATAGTAAAATAAACCAATAACCGTTTGCAAGCAACCTCATCATGGAACACATCATAAAAAAATTAGCTGAAAAACGCCAAGCGGCCATCTCCGGTGGTGGGGCGGATAGAATAAGTGCCCAGCACAAAAAAGGCAAACTCACTGCCAGAGAACGCCTAGCGGTTTTACTCGATGAAAATACTTTTGAAGAATGGGATATGTTTGTGGAGCACCGTTGTCATGACTTTGGAATGCAAGACCATAAGATCCCCGGGGATGGGGTGGTAACGGGTTATGGCATGATCAATGGACGATTGGTATTTGTTTTTAGTCAAGATTTTACCGTCTATGGGGGGGCGCTTTCAGAAGCTCATGCTGAGAAAATATGCAAAGTTATGGATCAAGCCATGAAAGTGGGTGCCCCAGTGATTGGTTTAAATGACTCCGGGGGAGCTAGAATACAAGAGGGTGTCGCCTCTCTCGGTGGCTACGCGGAAGTGTTTCAAAGAAATGTATTGGCTTCTGGTGTCATTCCACAAATTAGTTTAATCATGGGACCTTGTGCTGGGGGGGCGGTTTATTCACCAGCGCTCACTGATTTTATATTTATGGTACAAGATAGTTCCTATATGTTTGTAACGGGACCTGAGGTTGTTAAAACCGTTACCCATGAAGATATTAGCGCCGAAGAACTAGGAGGGGCAAGTGCTCATACCTTAAAAAGTGGAGTTGCTGACTTAAGCTTTGAAAACGATATTCTAGCCTTATTGACGGTACGCCGACTTTTTAATTACTTACCACTCAATAATCGACAGAAAGCCCCAAGCAGAAAATCACAAGATCCCATCGATAGAATCGATTTAAGCCTTAATACTTTAATCCCAGATAATTCTAACCAACCTTACGACATGCGAGAACTCATCACCAAAGTGGTGGATGATGGTGATTTTTTTGAATTACAAGTGAATTTTGCGAAAAATATTTTGGTTGGCTTTGCCAGAATTGGCGGAGAAGTGGTTGGTTTAGTGGCTAACCAACCTTTGGTATTGGCTGGGTGCCTAGACATTAAAAGTTCCACCAAAGCCGCTCGTTTTGTACGGTTTTGTGATGCCTTCAATATACCCGTCATTACTTTTGTCGATGTGCCTGGATTCTTGCCTGGCACTGATCAGGAGCACAATGGCATTATTCGTCACGGAGCTAAGCTACTTTATGCGTATGCTGAATGTACCGTCCCAAAAATTACGGTGATTACACGCAAAGCTTATGGAGGAGCCTACGATGTCATGGCGTCTAAACACTTAAGAGGAGATGTCAATTTTGCCTGGCCCAATGCAGAAATAGCGGTGATGGGAGCTAAGGGTGCCGTCGAGATTATCTTCCGTGACCTGAAGGGAGAGGCTGATAAAATGGCTGAAAAAGAAAAGGCCTATAAAGAGCGCTTCGCCAACCCATTTATTGCTGGCTCCCGTGGCTTTTTAGATGATGTCATAGATCCTGCTAGCACGCGCAAACGCATCGCCCGTAGCTTAATTATGTTAAGGGAAAAAAAATTAGAAAATCCTTGGCGCAAACACGGCAATATCCCTTTGTAAGACGATTTCTGGGCGTTGGTGACCGGTCTAACTCTAGTTTTCATACCAGCTTTATTTCCGAAGAAGATCAGAAGCGGAAGCCCAATCGATAGCGCAATGAACTGAGGCACATACATAACGCAGTAACTTGACAACCGCGGCATCAGCCGATGGTGCAACAGTCTTTAATCTTAAATACTTATGAAAATTTCTCCACAAGACTTACCTGGCGATCCACCCGGGACTATGAAACTTACCCCGGGTGTTACTGGGGTAACCTCCACATCTATTGCGCGTAGAATTCGAGACAGCCGTTTTGCTACCCGCTACTTTAAGGGTTTTGGGATAGACATTGGACCTGGGAAGGATAGTATTGCGTTGTATACAGAATTTTTTCCACTCATACGCAATGTGGTGACTTATGACCAAGAACAAGGCGATGCACAACTATTAGCTAATGTCAATGATTCAGACTTTGATTTTTTGTATTCCTCCCACTGCTTAGAACACCTACGCGACCCAGTTGAAGCCCTAGATAATTGGATACGGGTGATTAAACCGGGAGGATTTTTAGTCGTACAAGTCCCAGATGAAGATCTATACGAACAACAGATATGGCCATCGCGTTGGAATTCAGATCACAAAATAACTTTCACCATACACAAAGAACAATCTTGGTCTCCGGTTTCGGTCAATGTGCTGGACTTATTGCGCCAATTTTCTAAAAGAGTCCATATTTTACACATCTCTCTAGAGGATGCTGGGTTTCGATATAGTCTTCAGGGAAAGTTGATAGCTCAAACTTTGTTCCCTATGGCAGAGGCTGGAATAGAATTTATTCTACAAAAACGATAAAATATTAAGACCGTTGCACCGACGGCTGGTGCCGCTCAGTGAGCTGTCATAATTACAAGGTTTCCGCGTACGCCCCCATCTTCATTCCCGAAGATGCTCATGGTGGGCGCTCCCAGTCTTGTATATGCGAGACTGGCTCGCGGAGGTGTAACTGCGACACCAGCCGATAGAGCAGTCTATCCTATTTTTACAGCATAGCCGGCATAAAACCTGAGTGTTGCCGTCTTTTTTTTAGGGCATCCTCCTCCTTTGAATCGAATCTTGGTACAGCTGTAAATATCTTTGAAGCCTAATGGGGTCGATGTCTCCTTTTTTAAGAGCTACCTTAATAGCACAATCCGGCTCGGATCGATGTAAACAGTTGTTGAATCGGCATTGGCTGGCATATTGAGAGATATCTGGCATAGACTGCGTTAAAGCTAAAGTGCTCAGATGATCTAAACCAAACAATTCAAATCCCGGTGAGTCAATAACAAATGAGTTTTCATCTACCCTATATAGATAAGATCCACTGGTCGTATTTTTTCCTTTCAAACTGTTTTTGGACAGTTCCTGAATTACAGCGCTTGAGTTGGGAACTAATTTTTTGATCAAAGAAGATTTTCCTACACCAGATCGGCCCAATAAAAGAGTGGTTTTACCTTTGATACAGTCTTCGATAAGAGGTATCCCTGCCTCTACGAGGCTAACCTTCATCATGGTATAACCCAGTTTTCTATACACCTGTAATCGTTCCCACAACGGACTAAAAATAACTTCCAAGTCAGCTTTATTGACCAAGATGATGGCCGTTGTTCTATGGGCTTGACACGCTATCAGCGTATCCATGAGCCATTGCTCAGAAAATCTAGGTAAAGGTGCAATCACCAACATGACTTGATCGACATTAGCGGCCAATTTTTTTGATTTATGACGATCTGACCGTATAAGCATATTGGTGCGGGGTAGTAACTTGGTAACTAAGTTATTCCCGAGACTAACTTCTACTAGATCACCAACCATCAGTTTGTTGATCTTAGGTAATACTTGACAGAGGTGCAATTCTCTGTCTGGAGTTTGTATCCAAACATGATGGGCATTGACAAAAACCACCTTAGCGGCACAACTAAGCTCATCTAACATACCAATAACCTAATTTTCCTTATATATTTATTAACTTTCATTTACATTGGTGGGTGGGGAACATTTTTATAATACACTACCGCTCTTATTCAAAAAACTATCTTCTATCACTTCACTTGCAAGACTGTTGCACCGACGGCTGGCGCCGCTCGGTAAGCTGTCAAAGTACAAGGCTTCCGCGTACGCCCCCAGCGGAATTTACTGGGATGATCATTCGCTGGAGGGCGTTCGCTGGTTTCGCATATTGAGTATATGCGAAACCAGCGAACGGAAGCACAATGGATGGCGCAACGAACTACGGAACATACCTAACGCAGTAATTTGGTAGTGCAGTCGCGGCGTAGCCGATGGTGCAACAGTCTTTATTAGGCTGTCCAACTAGGTCATCTGTCCATGGCTTTCCCTCAATGCCATCTACTATAACACAAATTTAACCTCTTCTACTCATAACTATATATCTATCAATATCATCTAAATATTATCCCTCTAACCCTCTCTCGTTCATATGCAACAGTCTTCATGCTATCATTTTTCTTATTCACTCATTCATAAAAATATTGTGAAAACACAGAACTTTTGGTAATGGGAAACATGACATGAAAAATAACTTCTGGCTTGAGAATTTGCTATTGCGCGTGCGAAGAAATTTTGTAAGATTAATTTTTCTGTCCATAATGCTAAGCATTGGTATCAGTGACTGCTCCTATAAAAGCAAACTGGAATTTGAAAAAAGAAAATTCAAATCTGAAATTAAATCTAAAATTATCAACGCCTCTCTTACATCAGAAACAGAGAAGGTTGTTCTGGATATATCCACGATTGTAGATGGAAAAATAAAGAAAATATGCATTCAACAACCGTATGCTACATCGATGGAGGAAGAAGCAGCTGGAGAGAACCTCGAAGATTTCTATGTGGTTTGGGATGATGCTTTCGTACTGTGGATTTTTAGAGAGCAGAAAACACCAATCCAGCTAGAATTTAAGAGATGGCAAGAATTAACTTTTGCAAATCGTTCTTTTGTAGAAGATATTGAAGGAGAAGATGTAAGTACTCCCTGCTCCACAAAACCAATATTAAAAATTTTTAAATACAGACTTTATTTAACTAAGGAATAACTAAATGGATATTTTGAACAAATTGAGTATAGAATGGGAAGCATTAAAGCTACAGTTAACACGAGAGTTCCTAGGTCGGCTTAATGGGGTTGCTGATGAATTGGGTGGGTTGAACACAAATCCTCTGTATCTAAAAGGTACTAACGACCAGTATGACGCATTTCGTCATGCTTATACAAGTGCATTGGTAACTGGCATTTTCGAAGATATCATTCAAAGGCGGATGGATGTGCGAGCGTTGGCTACTCCCGTTGGCGAATTTATTGCCAAATGGCTTGGGGATCGAAACGAAGGCCCTTATGACCCAAACGGGAAGCACAAAGGAATGACGCTGGAAGAATACAATGCTGAGAAAAACATGGATTTGTGGAGCAACCATGTAGGCCGGGAGGCGTATAAGAACTGGAGAAATGCTGTAGAATCTGGCACTACAACCCAGTCCCTAGCAAAATGGATATACGACCAAGTCAAAGAAGGTATGACTATCAATGACCCAATTGATCATCGAGTCTGGCAGGAGCCAGATCCTTTCCCTCAAGGCGACCCATTTACGGGTATGCCATGGCCATGGGGTGCAGGGGGTGACTTCCCCAATGGCTACGGCGCCGCAGGCGGCATGGGCACTGCCGGTTGCGCCGCCGGCCTAGCTGGTACCATACCCCCTATGGTTCGACGACCCTTTCCTGAGGGTTTCGGCGACCCACTGGCACTCGACCTAGACGGCGACGGTATAGAGACCACCAGCTTGCGCGACGGCACCGTCATCTTGTTCGACCAAAATGCCGATGGCGTGAAGACAGGCACTGGTTGGGTGAAGTCAGATGACGGCTGGCTGGTACTCGACCGCAACGGCACAATCGACTCGGGTCGCGAGCTCTTTGGCGTGGACACGCTCAAGAGCAATGGGCAATTAGCTACCGACGGCTTTGACGCACTCAAAGACTTGGATGCCAATCAGGATGGCAAGATCGACGCCGCAGACAGCGTCTTTGCCAGTTTGCGTATCTGGCGCGACCTGAACCAAGATGGCACCAGCCAAGCCGAAGAACTCACCACCCTATCTGCCCACCACATTGTTTCGATTGGCGTCAACTCAAGAGCTGTGCGCACCAACTTGGGCAATGGCAATGTGCTCACCGCAGACGCCACCTTTACCCGTACTGATGGCAGTATAGGTACTACCGCTACCACCCAAGGTATGCTAGCCAACCTCGAACTTCTGCTCAACCCCTTCTACCGATCTTTCACCCACCAGATCACAC
Organism: Gammaproteobacteria bacterium; assembly: GCA_030054245.1. Classification (GTDB taxonomy): domain Bacteria; phylum Pseudomonadota; class Gammaproteobacteria; order Burkholderiales; family Burkholderiaceae_C; genus JASGCH01. The sequence goes on from JASGCH010000007.1 coordinate 12,152, forward strand.
TCACCAACCAAGCCAAAGCATTGCCTAACTTGCGTGGCTCCGGCCGGGTGCGCGACCTTGGCGAAGCCATCAGCCTCTCCACCGACCTCGGCAACTGGGTACAGACTTATATCGAATCAACCACCCGCCAAGGACAAATCGACCAACTCGACGGCTTCATCGACCGCTGGGCCGACACGGCAGATATGAAGCCGCTCAAAGCCCAAGCCACCGCCCTCTCTGCCAGTGGTGTCAGCCTCACTTACAACTTGGCAGGGATGGCCGCAGATAACTTACTGGATGCTGAGGATGACAAAAAATCCGATATACTACTATTCTCAAACACGCACCGCAGGCAAGAAAGTGTATCCCAGATGCAGGTTTAAAATGAACCTATTCAATATTATTATCACATTAAAAGGAGAAACCCATGGCTTTTGTAAATGCGTATATCTCTCCCGAAGATCGCGAGCGTTATCGACTGGCTGAATTTGAAAAACAGTTCTGGTACCTCCCTCCCAATCCTGGTCCCAGCTGGGCGATTGATAGAGAAAGAGACATTTTTTTGCGAATAATTCATCCAGCCGCTAGGAAATTCGAACCTGGCGACCCGGAGGCTGTGTATGAGAAAGATTTTCAGTTTCACTGGCAGGGTTATGACTATTTTGTGTCCACCAGCAGAAAAGATACACGGGAGCTTGATGCTATTCCGTTAGATGCTTTTGTGAGCAATAACCCCCACCCAGAGGGTGCCAGGGTATTGCGTTTTTTGCTTCTCCACATTGGCGAAATTGGCAAGCCATCACCTGAGGCACCCAGTGCCCTACGGACGCAACGCCAGCAGGTGTTGAGCGACTTGGAATTTTTACTGGCTTTTGGAGAAGGTGGTGTATTCGCAGGCTTAACCAAAGAGCAAACAGCAGAACCCCGCTACGCCATCATGAAAATCAGTCCGAGGGCGGAGGTAATAGCATGAGTACATTCAATTTGCAAGAAGCACTCAGTCAGCTAAGCAATCCATCTCAATACAACAGCATACAAGCATTGTATGACCTAGCCAAGCAAGTTAATGTTGATGCCTCTGGCAGTGTAACCATACTCTTCAGTGGTGAATCCACTGCATATAATACAGATGGCCAGCTGATCATTAGTAATCGGCAACTTTTGGAGGGGATGAAACGCAGTGGTGTAAGCATTCGAGAAATTGGTGATACCGATGTGGCTAAGTTCTTAGATTCTCCGGAATTTAAACAAGCTCTTGCCAGACAGTACAATCTAGATGAGCGGGATCTAAACACCAAACTAGCCGACCTCTCTCCCGACAAACAGGTGGCACTGAAGTCCATGAACGACGCATTGTACCACCCCACAAACGGGCCCTGGGCAAAGGCGTCAGATCGCTTTGTTGAGGCTACCAAAGGCGAAGTGCGTACGCTCACAGGCGGGGCGATGGCGGGTCGCGTGTTCGAACAAACTGAATTACCACAGGCTCTGAACAACACCAAGATCACCACCATCGACGGCATTCCCCGTGGAGATTTGCAAGCCAGGGGTGTTGGCGACGCCTTCGATGCCATCCGTGCTCAGTCGGATGTGCTAACATCCCATATCAAGGTCGTCACCAATTCCCAAGGCGATATCGTCCTAGGCGCCCATGGACCTCTTATCGACACCCGTGCCTACTTTGCACAAACAGGGCTATCAGGCGTAGACCATCTCCCTCCGGTAGAAGGCAGCGCCTATAGGCACTTGGGCGAGTATATACCCAACCGCTTGACCTCGCACGCGCATGGTGCGGCCATTTTACAAGGAATTATTGACCACTATCAAGCACAAGCTCATACTCTAGATTTGCCTGGTCAGGACAACGCCGCTCTGCGTGCCGGTGCTAGGAGTGCCCTAAACAAACTCGGCTGGGCTGGCGATTTACTGGCTCTGGGGCTCGCCACTACAGCCGCTAACGCCGCCTACGAACGAGGTGACATAACTGAAGGCAACAAGATCATGCAAGGCTGGGTGATTGACTTCACCGGTGGGCTGGCCGGAGGACTGTTGGCGGCAAAACTTATGGCGAGCGCATTGACTCCGCTTTATCTGACCGGACCCGCTGGTGGCATAGTGGCTGGTGCACTGACCTTTTTTGCGAGCTTTGTTGGTAGCATAGCGGGTAGTCTAGGATTCGGGGAGTTGCTGGATACATTCTCTAGCAAAACAAGCGCCGCCGGCCTAGCTGGTACCACTCCTCCCGGCCATGACCCACTGGCACTCGACCTAGACGGCGACGGTATAGAGACCACCAGCACGCGCGACGGCACCGTCATCTTGTTCGACCAAAATGCCGATGGCGTGAAGACAGGCACTGGTTGGGTGAAGTCAGATGACGGCTGGCTGGTACTCGACCGCAACGGCACAATCGACTCGGGTCGCGAGCTCTTTGGCGTGGACACGCTCAAGAGCAATGGGCAATTAGCTACCGACGGCTTTGACGCACTCAAAGACTTGGATGCCAATCAGGATGGCAAGATCGACGCCGCAGACAGCGTCTTTGCCAGTTTGCGTATCTGGCGCGACCTGAACCAAGATGGCACCAGCCAAGCCGAAGAACTCACCACCCTATCTGCCCACCACATTGTTTCGATTGGCGTCAACTCAAGAGCTGTGCGCACCAACTTGGGCAATGGCAATGTGCTCACCGCAGACGCCACCTTTACCCGTACTGATGGCAGTATAGGTACTACCGCTACCACCCAAGGTATGCTAGCCAACCTCGAACTTCTGCTCAACCCCTTCTACCGATCTTTCACCCACCAGATCACACTCACCAACCAAGCCAAAGCATTGCCTAACTTGCGTGGCTCCGGCCGGGTGCGCGACCTTGGCGAAGCCATCAGCCTCTCCACCGACCTCGGCAACTGGGTACAGACTTATATCGAATCAACCACCCGCCAAGGACAAATCGACCAACTCGACGGCTTCATCGACCGCTGGGCCGACACGGCAGATATGAAGCCGCTCAAAGCCCAAGCCACCGCCCTCTCTGCCAGTGGTGTCAGCCTCACTTACAACTTGGCAGGGATGGCCGCGGGTACACCCACCTACGACGACTTCGTGCGCAAACTGGGTGTCGTCGAACGCTTCATGGGATTCACTTATGGTGGTGCCCAAGGGCAAGCTAGGTTCACACCATTGAATGCCACTTCTGGTAACCTCACCGTCTCCCTAGCGACTTAACAAATAGCCAGCATTTCCTTGGCCTACGATAGATTCAAAACCGATATCTATGAGTCCTTGCTGTTGCAAACCCGTCTGAGCATTTATGTCGATAAGCTAGAACTTGCTACCGTAAATGAAGCATTTGTTCTCGATTTTCAGCCGCTGGAAAATGCCTTCAAGCAAGCCATGGCAACTAACCCGCAAGACGGAATGATTGATTTGGTCGAGTTTGGCCGCTGGCGAAACTCGTCTGAAGAATCTGAACTGGAACGCCACTGATTTTCTCGTTACCCAACTCAATGCATCCCCCGACTTGGGTGCATTCAGTAAAGAACTGAGTAGCTGGACAGTTCGCTTTGCCGCTACGACTGAACACACCCTCACAGGTACCCCACTATCAGATTTGTTAGTGGGCACCAATACCGCCGACGCTTTATCTGGCCAAGATGGTAATGACCTATTGCTAAGCAAGGGTGGTAACGACACGCTGTACGGTCAAGCTGGCAACGACACTCTAGACGGCGGTCATGGCAACGACTACCTCGAAGGTGGCATGGGATCCGACACCTATTTGTTCGGC
>JASGCH010000178.1 GCA_030054245.1 Gammaproteobacteria bacterium
AGTGCACTGCAAGGAAAAACCAAACCGGTGCCGGTTAGGGAAGATCCGACTGTAGCCGAAGTAACGCGAGATGTAGAGGAAACAACTGCAGATTTTATTTTAAAGACGCTGGCGCAAGAGGCCAAAGGCTATCCATTTCAATATTTTGTAGCCAACCTTTTACAAACCATGGGTTACCGTACTCAGGTATCACCACCTGGACCTGATGGTGGCGTTGATATCCTTGTGCATCGTGACAGACTGCGCCTTGAACCCCCGATCATTAAAGTACAGGTCAAGAGTAGCGAAGGTAGTATTGGTCAACCAGATGTAGCTCAGTTATTGGGCAATGTTGGATCGTCTGAGTATGGGCTATTCGTCACACTTGGCACATTCACCAAACAAGCCAAGACATTTGCAAACGGCAAAGCCAACCTACGCTTGATCGATGGCGATGATTTAGTACAGTTGATCTTGGAGCATTACGAGCAACTTGATGCCAAGTACAAAGAGCTTATTCCTTTGCGAAGGGTATATGTACCAGAATCCGTAAGTACTGATGAGAATGATGGATAGGAGTATTTGCACCGTCGGAGCCAAGGTTTCTCAACCTGAGACCTTTGCACTTCGGCTACACCCGCATGGGCAAACTACCAAAGTACAAGGCTTGCGCGCAACCAGCCAATGGTGCAACCGTCTTTACGCTTGTATTCCTATTCCCCGGACAAATACGCCAGCCATAATTATTTAGCAATATATTGATTTCTAAATATTTTTTCATTAAATTTTTGAAAAATAGCATGCCCATTGGTATTAATGGTAATCAATTAAGCTGTGTGACAAGGAGTCCAACTTGAACATTCAAGACTACCTCCAAGAACACGGGCCAACTACTGCGGCGGTAATCGGCACTTGGCTTCAGGAAAACGGTCTCAAAGCCGAAGCCGCACGAAAGCGACTGTCGCGTGCCCAAGCTCCGATTTGTTCCTTCCCTGTACCGTTGTTCCCCAAAAGGACGCGCTTCCTATATTTGAAAAGCCAGTATAAGAGACCTTTGCACAACCCGGACGAACTGTCAAAGTACAAGGCTGGAGCGCTAACGCAACCAGCGGAATTTACTGGGGTGTAAATGAGCTGGTGAGTACCGCATAACGCAGTAATTTGACAGTGCAGTCAGCGGCGTAGCCGTCGGTGCAAAGGTCTCTATAATACTGAGAGATTTTGGACATCGCTACAACGAGACCTGCGTACAAGCGGTTCTGTCTATGGGATAGCGTTGGATGGCTTACTCGCTCGCTTTGGTGTGACCACGGTGGACGAATTCTCCGTGATCAGCGGTGCCACCGTAATACCCATCCCACGGCAAGTCACAGCGACAACCGTGATGGAACAATTGCAGGAAGCAGGACTTGTTATCCAGCACAACTACGGAGACAAATCAGTCATAAAGATCACCCAAGATATCTTGGGTTTACCCGACCATGAGGGCATGAGGGCGCGCGATGCGGTCGAGAGGATCACCCTAGATAAAGTGCGTGATTGGGCTCGAAACATCGGAGCCGCGTCATACGACAAGATTGCCATACGCGGCGAGAAGGCAATGCAGCCCATTCAACAGTTTCGCTTCGATTTGGCAGGTCCAAGCTATCTCTTACCTTTGCTACGCCCTTTACAGCAAAATGGTAAACGCGGCACTGGCTTCTTGGTTGCTGATGTGTTCTCGGGTAGAACTTTGGATGAATACCACATCAAGTACTTTCTGCGAAAAGCCCAAGCCTTGCACTCGACCTTAACGAGTGGGACAATTCTGCCAATCTTGGTCGCCGATGGGTTCACCTCCACCGCCTTGAAGAATGGCCATGCAGGGGGAATCCTAATGGCTACGCCTAGTGCGCTATTCGGTACCCATGTTGGTAAGGCCTTAAAAACTCTTCTGGAGACGCTCCAAAACGCAGCGGCATACGCTCGTGCTGATTCGCCCGATCGATTAATAGAACTGATGAACTCCCTCAAAGACATCGAAGGTCGAGCACACAACTTGCGTGGTCCTCTATTCGAACTACTCGCGGCCTACTTGGTGCGCAAGGATGCGGTTTCCATTGACATTGGCCGCCGGGTCACCGACCCCAAAACTAGGGGGGGAGCAGAAATCGACATTCTCAAGGTAGAAAAAATGGCTGAATCCTTTGTCGCCATCGAATGCAAAGCTCGTGCACCAGGTGGCGTTGTGGATGTCGAAGATGTCAAGCATTGGTTAGATAAGACCTTCGTTATCAAAAACTGGATTCGGCAAAATCACAGCGAAGCAGAAATAAGATTTGAAATTTGGACGACTGGCAATTTTAGTGTTGATGCACTTTCTTTGCTGAACAAAGAAAAGGCATCACGCACCCGGACGCCCATACATTGGAATACGGGTACTGACATCATTACATTAGCCTCGAAATTGCACGAGAAGGCAGTAAGCGAAATCTTGCGGCAGAACTTTGTGAAGCACCCGCTAGCTACGCTCCCTCAGACCTAGCTATGCGTTCACACTGATTCAAGACCGTTGACCGACGGATTTGCCGCTGACTTTGACTACACCTCCGCAATCTGGTTTCGCATATTAGAGACCTTTGCACCATCGGCTACGCCGCTCGGTGAGCTGTTATAGTGAGCTGTTATAATTACAAGGCTTGTGCGCTAGCCCCACCCAGCGGAATTTAATCGGATGTAAATGAACTGGTGGGCGTTTGCTGGTCTCGCATATTGAGTACATGGGGGAACAGCGAACGGAGGTGTAGCCGTCAGTGCAACAGTCTTTTGCTGACATTGGCGGCGCGGCAGATAAGCGTTGGTCGTCAAACCAACTTTCGTCCTACGGGCAATCTCAAAAACCAACAAGAAAGCAAGGCATGAAACAAGTTCTTATCATTACCACTCTCCTAGCATTCGGCTACCTGACTGGCGTGGCAGTATGGAAGGAAGGCATCATTGGAATATTTTCCTCGATCACCAGTAACTACGGCTCGATGCAGATATTCGCTGATCTCGTTATCGCACTGGTGCTGGCTTTGGTTTGGATGTGGCATGACGCAAAGGCGATCGGCAGAAATGTTTGGCCGTGGATGGTTTTAACCCTACTTGCTGGCTCGTTTGGCCCCTTGCTCTATCTACTAACTCGAAAAAAGAACCAATGACTAGCCTTGTAACCGACACCCTCACCACCAACAAAATCGCATCCTTTATATGGGGTATTAGTGATGATGTATTGCGCGACCTGTTTAACCCGGATTACGCAGTAAAAAAAGTTGTGATTCTGTAGTTAAAATCCAACTGCGTAGCAGTAGGAAATTTTAAGTTATGAAATATAAATTATACTTTACAAATGAAAAGGTTACTCATTTATGCGAAATGAGTTTTTTGAACCAAATATGAAGCAAAATGAGTTCCCAGAACAGATCGATCATGTGCGTTAAACTACCAAATTGCCACTTGCTTGCTACTGCGTAATCTGGATTACAAGGCTTTAAGCCTTGTAATTTGGCAGCTCATCCGGGGATGGGCTGCCAAGGCACCGAGCCTCGCAGACCTCGACGCATATATATAAAAGACTGTTGCACCATCGGCTACGCCGCGGTTACACTTTCAAATTACTGCGTATGTTCGGCAGTTCGTTGCGCTATCCATTGTGCTTCCGCTCGTTGGTTTCGCA
>JASGCH010000179.1 GCA_030054245.1 Gammaproteobacteria bacterium
CTCGGTGAGCTGTCAAAGTACAAGGCTTCCGCGTACGCCCCCAGCGGAATTTACTCGGATGATCATTTTCTGGTAAGTACCGCATAACGCAGTAATTTGACAACCGCGGTGCCAGCCGATGGTGCAACAGTCTTTGGCTTGCACTAGAAAATCTGGGTAATCGAGTAGGGACACCACGATCTTAGCTTGTCAATCACGCTTGGTTTGCAAAGCCATGAATATCTTTTCAGGAGTTGCCGGCGCGTCGAGTATGACGCATTGTCGGGGTGGTAAAGTATAAGCTATGGCGTCTCGAATGGCCTCAAACACACTGATGGCTAACATCAGAGGGGGCTCGCCTACGGCTTTGCTTCTCCCAATATTGGCTTGTGGATTGGGTTCATGCCAAAAGTCTATTTTGAAGTGTTTGGGGGTATCAGCGGCGGTAGGAATTTTATAAGTACTAGCTCCAATGGTTTGTAATTTCCCTTCTTTATTCCAAACCAATTCTTCGGTAGTGAGCCAGCCTAAACCTTGAATAAAGCCACCTTCGATTTGGCCTATATCGATGTCCCGGTGTAGTGGAGTTCCGGCATCGTATAAAATATCCACTGCATTTAATTGGATTTCTCCACTCAAACGATCGACCCAAACCTCGCTACAAGCCGCGGCATAGACAAAATAGTAAAAGGGGGTACCTTGTAATCGCGTGGCGTCGTAATGTAGGCCTGGAGTGGCATAAAAACCATCGCTCCACAATTGAATACGGTTAGAATAGGCTTTTTTTATCCAATCGACAAAACTCATTTTTGTTTGGGGTGTACCAATATAACCATCGGCAAAAATGACTTCTTCGGGTTGGCACTCGCTGATTTGTGCTATCCAAATTTGTAGGCGGTGTTTTATGGTTAAAGCGGCTTTTTCGGCGGCTTTGGCGTTTAAGTCAGCACCGCTGGAGGCGGCTGTCGCACTGGCGTTGGGTACACTATGCGTATCACTGGCTTGCACCAATACTTGGTGATGGGCAATGCCCAAAGTTTGAGCGACTGTTTGCCCAACTTTGGTGTGCAAGCCCTGTCCCATTTCAGTGCCTCCGTGATGGACGATAACGCTTCCGTCGGTGTAAATATGCACTAACGCACCCGCTTGGTTAAACTGTGTGGCTGTAAAACTAATTCCAAACTTGACAGGAACTAAGGCTATGCCCTTGATGATTTGTGGGTTAGTATGATTCCATTGCTGTATTTCGTAGCGTCTCTGGCGGTAATTGCTGGATTTTTCCAATTGCTGTATGAGAGGCAATAAGATATTGTCAGCAACATACATACCATAATGCGTGGTATTGGTTTCTTTATCAGGACCGACGCTGTATAAGTTGGCATAGCGTACATCCAGAGGATCTTGGTCCAATCGTCTGGCGATATTGCTTATGATAGATTCAATCAGTAAGATGCCTTGCGGACCACCAAAGCCGCGAAAAGCCGTGTGGCTCTGCGTATGGACTTTGCTACGATAAGAATCTATGTGTAGATGAGGGATATAATAGGCGTTGTCGGTATGAAAAATAGCCCTATCTGCTACTGGTTGGCTTAGGTCGGCGCTAAAACCACAGTTAACAATTTGTTTAGAAATGAGTTTGTTGATTTTTCCGGCGTGACTATGACCTACTTCGTATTGGTGAATAAACGGGTGGCGTTTGCCAGTGATCAGAAAATCTCGCGTTCTATCTAAGCGACATTTTACGGGTCTAGAAAACCTAGCACTACACAAACTTGCCCAAATAGCCGGCAAACCAGCCTGCGTTTCTTTACCACCAAAGCCTCCACCCATGCGACGGCATATCACGCGAATTTTATGGACTGGAATACCTAGGGCATGGGCAACCCAATGTTGCACCTCTCCTGGGTGCTGAGTGCTCGAGTAAATGGTCCATTCACCTAGGGCTGTTGGTACTGAATAGGCAATTTGGGACTCCAAATAATAATGTTCTTGACCACCTATGGCTAAACTGGCTGAAAATTGTTGGTCGCTTGGGGTGATACTAGGATGTCCACGGGTAAAATGGACAGGGGGACGGACAAATTGCTGACGGTCAGCAGAATCACAAGGATTTAAGATGGGTGCTAAAGGGGTATAGTTAATTTTGGCAAAAGTCGCCGCCCGGTAAGCTTGTTCGTGCGTTTGTGCGACGACTAAAGCGATAACTTGACCATAAAAATCGATGATTTGAGTGGGTAAAATAACTTCATCGTGCGTAAAATTGCCAATGAGAGGGTCGGTTTTGATATCATGCCCAGTAAATACACCCACTACTCCAGGTTGTTGTAATACTTCTCGCCAATCGGTATGGTCTATATGACCGTGCACAATGGTACTTAGGACCGGGGCGAGGTGCAGGGTCTGGGCATAGAGAGGTAGGTCGTCTATGTAATGTGCAAGTCCTTGAACTTGCTGGTGTGCACTTTCATGGTGCTGAGCTAAGGATAGACTCGCTGTTTTTAAAAGCATGGCTAAGAAGGAATAAATAGAAGACGCTTGCACCCTTGTTTTACGGCCGACCGTCTAACAACGGCGTTAGACAAATCAGCACTAGAAGGCTGTTGCACCCCATTCGGCTTGGGACGAAGTTGTGCCAGTAAAAGACCTTTGCACCATTGGCTGATGGTGCAAAGGTCTCGTAATGACGAAAGCTCGGGACGCAACGGTCTTTAGAATCAAATTTTTCTGTTAAAATGTGCGATAAAATAGATGGTATTATACAAAAGACTTGTATAAGAAAGACTATTTCACAATTTACTACACTACCAAATTACTGTGTTATGCGGTACTCACCAGCACATGATCATCCGAGTAAATTCCGATGGCTGCGCGCAACTCAAGTCTTGTACTTTGGTAGCTCGTGGAGCGGCACCAGCTGATGGTCCAACGGTCTTTAAGAGAAAATAAAACGGTCATTAACGGTTATTTTAAGGAGCTATATGGTAACCCGTACAATGTTTAGCATGGATGTCGTGGCTTGGGGGGAGGACTTAGCGCGTAGTTCGCGCCTAATTCCAATGCCAGAAGGGCAACAAATATTGGTTAAAATGCGTTATTGTGGGTTGTGCCACTCGGATGTTCATATTCGAGATGGGTATTTTAACTTGGGTGCGGGCAAGCGATTTTACATGACCCAAAGGGGAATGCAGTTGCCTGTGACTATGGGGCACGAGCCTTACGGAGAGGTGGTCGAAGTTGGTGACCAAGCCAATTCCTACCTGATAGGTAAAAAGTGTTTAGTCTATCCATGGAGTGGTTGTGGAACTTGCGCACAATGTGTGTTAGAAAAAGACAATCTATGTGCCCAACCTCAGTTTTTAGGGATTCAAAAAGCCGGGGGGTATGGCGAGTATTTGTTGGTGGAAAACGCACGGTATTTATTGTCAGCTGAGGGAATCAAAGAAGAATTGGTACCGGTCCTAGCGTGTTCGGCTTTAACCGCGTATAGTGCTCTCAAAAAATGTTCACACTTAGCACCCAACCAGCCGATTTTGCTGATAGGTGGGGGAGGTTTGGGGCTTATGGCCTTGAATATCTTAAAATACTGGGGCTTTGATAAAGTCATTTTTGCTGAATTAGATCAATCCAAGTGGTCCACCTCAGTTTTTAGGGATTCAAAAAGCCGGGGGGTATGGCGAGTATTTGTTGGTG
>JASGCH010000008.1 GCA_030054245.1 Gammaproteobacteria bacterium
TAGGAGAATAGATTTGAACTACCTAGACTCAAGTGGAAATTTAAGCCCGACAGCTCAATTTGAAATTTACTACGATACCAACAAGCCCAATACTTGGGTCTCGGCTTTAAACCTGACTACGGATACTGGACTAAGTTCTATAGACCATATTACGCGTGTGGCTCAGCAAAAATTGATGGGGCAAATCAATAAGGCATTAAGCTATGGAGAATATATTCAGGTCAGCCAAGATGGGGGGACCAATTGGACCAATTTGCCTGCAAACATTTTTGTTGCCCCTGACCGGTTTGAGCTGGATATGACCTTAGCTTTGGGGCAGGGTAGTGTTTTGGCTAGAGTGGCTGGTGCTAACGGCAATTATTCAGCGGATTTTGCATTGCCTTATACGGTTACTACTGTAAACCCTTTGACTGCTAACTTTCAGATGGTACCAGAAGTTAGTGCTGTTGGTTTTAACGCTTCGGCCTCGCATTTGTTGAGCTATGTTATTCCTAGTGGTAACCGGATTCATTTTCAATTAAGTCATGGTATTTCTGGAAACTTTGTAGAAAAAGTATCGCAACTTGGAAATGGGAATTTGACCTCTTATTATTTAGATTTGACCTATCAGGAAGCTGATGCTTTATCGGATGGAGTTATCAATATAAAAGCTCAAAATGAGGATTTAGCTGGAAATTATGGACCTATTTATGAAAGTAGTTTTTTAATTAATAGGAAAATTTCATCCATAGATTTGGCGTCAGATTCGGGTCTGCAACAGAGTTTTAGTGGAGTATTGAATGCGCGTTCTATTGGACAGAAGATAGCTTTGATGCCTCAAGTGCAAACTCCAGGTAGTCTTTCTAATAATTTAGAAAATGATATATTGGCAATTGGTTTACAAACCATTTCTAGTGCGATGGATTCGTCGGCGGTATTGGATGCCTTAAATGATCGACTCTTTTTGGGATCTGGACTTAATCTGTGGATTGGAGGATCTGCTAGCAATGGTAGCACGGTATTAGTTCGAGAGGATGCGACTCAGTTATTGGCAAATTGGCATTACCAATCAGGCAAATTAACCTTTACATTGCCTAATAATCGCCATTTTTCGGCTTCTGATGTACAGTTAATAGAAAAAAATATCAGTTTTTCAACGACTGGTGAAGCATTGGTTGGTGTCAGGAAATTTAGTTTGGTGCATACCGATTTGGCTGGTAATATCAGTCAGCCCTCTCTCATTCAAATGAATGTGGTGCATGTACTGCCGGCCATTCACACTGAGACTGAGTATAGTCAATCAGCCCATACCATGGCTGTTTTGCCAGCTTTGTCCAGCGAAGATTATATCCAAGCCAACAATATTCCCAATATGGCTAAGGATTTAACTTTTAGTACTTGGATAAATCTACAAAAATTGCCTCAGTCTCTGAATAATATCCCCACTCTGATTATGGGGATGGTGGATAGTTCTTATAACAACAAAGTCTCACTTAGTGTAAATAATAATGGGGCATTGGTATTTATTTATAGCGTTAGTGGGGTCAGTTCACAAACTCCACTAACAACCAATGGATTTATACAATCGGGGGAATGGGCACACTTAGGACTTACGCTATCCTCTACGGGATTGGTAAAACTTTATAAGAACGGTAATTTGAGCCATTCGACGCAAATCAATGTAAACGCCAATATGAGCTATGGTTTAGATACGCTTAGAATCGGTGAGGGGGTAGAGTTATTGGCTCCGGTATTAAATGCTTATGTCAGGGATACGCGGGTTTACAATCAAGTACTCACTTCTAGCCAACTCAATAGGGATTTGAGTGCTAGCATAGATCAAGAAGTGTTACCTAATTTACAATTTTCACTAGCTCAAGTTGCGGAGTCTTTAACTCCTTCTGTAGGACGCCCAGTGTATAATGGGGGCACCTATACAACCCATTCAATACCTTATTCTTTGATACCGGATTCTGAAGGCATAAGTGTAACCTTGGCTAATTCCGCGGTTCAAGTAAAAAGTCTGCAACTTGAAATCACCAATGTAGCCGATTGGGTCGGTCCTAATGAGCGGCTACAAGTGGTTGGCAGTGATGCGTCTATTTATATCAATGCCTCCATAACTCAAGGTACTTTTCTATTTCAAAGTAATCGATGGGGATGGACTTTTATCAACCAGCAAACTCTTGTATTCAATAAACTCTTGAATGACGAAAAAGTACTAGCGACTAGACAAGAAGTAGCTGATTTGATGGGGGCATTGGTTTATAGAAATGTGAATGTTAATCCTTCACCTATATACCGAAGATTTGCTATTAGCTTAGCCGATGACTTTGGTAATCAATCTAACATGGTTTATAGTACTATAGACCAAATCGCTCCTGATGCACCAGAGGTTAGGTGGGAAGTGCAAAGTGATGAGAGCGTAGCTAAGGATAGGTTTTTAAGCTCCTCTGGATTATTATCTGTTAAGGGAGTGGAGGGAAGTACATTGATAGTTTCGGTCGGACAAGATACTCGTATCAGTCGACAATCGGTAACCGCAACAGGGGATTTTCAAAATGTAGTATTTGATGCTCTCAGTATTACCCCTTTGCGTAGTGGCTATGCAGACCTTAAAGTGTACACAGAAGATAGTGCAGGCAACATTCGTTATGGATTACAGCAACAGATTACGCTTGATTTTGATATTCCCAATGCCCCGTTGGTTAACAATGCGGTTTTGTTACATACCAATTTGGTCAATTTAAATCTCAACGGCGTAGGTGAGGGTTATAAGGCTGTACTAGTACTCAATAGTGCTACTGCGATTACGAACTATTCACAAATAACCAAGCTCCCGACCAATACTTGGCAAGAAATAAATTTATCAAATGGGGCAATAAACGCTAGCTTGGCATTGGATACATTGGCGAGTGGCACTTACAGTTCTTATTTAGTCGATAAGGCGGGTAATTTTAGCCTACCTAGTGTGCCTATTTCCATTGGCAATGGTCCTGTGTTGTCTATTTTGGCTCAAAAGAGCAATCCGGTAGAGACGGTTTTTAGTGAGGATGGGCATTTAGAGGTTGGTGATAAGCTGATTTTTTCAGTAAAATTTTATGAAAATATCAACTTTCCTACTGTTGCTGGAACGCTCATTCCTCCTTATCTAGCTTTTAATCTGGGTGGCTCGGCTAGAGAGGCTTATTATGACCCTGCTAAGTCAAGCGCCAATAAGTTGGTATTTTCTTATACGATAGTCGCTAGTGATGCTTCCAGTGTTTTGGGTGTAGTTCCCGTATCTACAGATTCAGATGCCATTAAACTTAGAATAAATTCATTTTTGTCAGGAGAAATTTCGGGATTGGGGATCTTATTACATGGTCCGGATATGGTAGTACAATCGTCAGTCTTTCAGGTGGTGAGTACTGGGACAGGTGATACCTCTCCGCCTAGGGTTAAGGAAACTTATTTAATGAATCCTATCAAATCTGCACTGGCTTATGATGGTGATCCGTTTTATGTAGATTATCAATTGAGTGAACCCGTTAGTGGGTTAAGTAAAAGTGATTTTACAGTAACCGGCGGAACTGTAGAAAGTTTACAAGGACAAGGTGCCAATTATCGTCTTAAAGTGTTACCTACACCCAACGCTGATTTGAGCTTAGGGTCTATTCATTTAGCCACTGGTACATATACTGATTTGTCTGGTAATAGCAACACCGAATCCAGTAAGATCGAGTTTTATGCCGATACCCGTGGACCAGAAATTACCGTGGTCGCCGGGGCCCAAGCCAAAATTTATCAAAATACCACCTATATAGGTAAAGCCGCTGCCTCGAGTGGTGGGTTAACCATTACAGTCCAGGATAAATCTCAACTCGTAAAGCTTACAGACTCAAATTATGATGTTTTGGTACATTTAAGTACTAGTAACAGAGGCGTTAATGATGTCCCGATCGTTCGTTCTCTCCCACTTCAATTTAATCTCAATGCTGGACAAATAGGTAATTCGGCTACTATATCGTTGCCAGCGCTGAGCCAAACGGATTTGAATCTTTTAGGTGATGGATCGCTACAAGTTACGGTATTTTCAACCGATGTCGTTGGCAATGTTAGTAGCCAGAGTACTTCTGTCGTTTTGGATGTGACCGCTCCATCTAGGAGCATATCATTAGATTATCCGTTGACGAACTTTGCTGGGTACACAACGAATCCGAGTTTAACTATTTATGGGGTAGACACTGGTAATACTTGGCAATATCAAGACAATGGTGCTAGTTGGGTTACGGGGGGGGACAACAATGTATTGGTTTCCACTGAAGGAAGCCATGTCTACATATTGCGCCAGTTAGATTTGGCTGGCAATGCCAGCCCAGAAAGTACTTATTTACTTACACTAGATACCAAAGCACAGTTACTTTCTGCGAAATTGGTTCAAGATACGGGGAGCGATTCAAGCGATGCTTTAAGTTATTCCAATGTAGTTGCGGTTTCTGGTTTAGAAGCCGATGGTAAGTGGTCGTATAAAATAGGTGCAACAGGTGCATATGTTACAGTAGCTCAGGGCACTCTATTTACGGCTAAAGAGGGGGGATACACTTATTATTTGAAACAAACCGATAAGTTTGGCAATACCAGCGCGGAATCATCAGTAACTCTGACTATAGATACTTCTCCTCCTATACTGAATGTCAGTCTTTTAGCGTCAAAAAATAACGGGGTGACTATTAATAATGCACGAGCAACCGATGCTAATGGGTTGTTTAGAATCGTTTCAGAACCTGGTAGTTCCTTGAATGCACAAATTGTTAGTCCAAACTCTACCATTCATACTAAGGTGCCGGTGCCGGTATCGGGTACATTTAATTGGGTGTTGTCTCAGTCAGATTTAGCGACTTTAGGGGTTGGCTTGTATTCGCTATCGGTTTCGGTGACAGATTCTGCTGGAAACCTCAATAGAATTGATAATGGCTTGAGTGTGCAAGTAGATAATTCTGCTGGACCAGCGGTTGATCTCGATGCCAATACCAGTGGCATACAAACTTCGGTCACGGCTAATTACAATTTGTTATGGTCACAAGAGGTTTTGGGAGTCAATAGTGTCAAACTGTTTCCGGGTGTAGGTGCTATTCCCCAGTCAGATATAGCTAAGGTTAAGGTGTTGGCGAACGGTAGTTTTAATGTTGCCGACAATCATTGGATTATAAATGGTGCCAGTTCTTTAAGCAACGCAACATCCTATGCACTCAATGAAAATGTAACTGACACGGTTACATTAGGAGGTACAACTTTTACAGTTACCACTCAGTCCGGTTCTGGCAAGGGGAGTATAGAGTTTTCAGCGGTTGTTGGCGGTAGTTTGTCCGGTAGCACCATACAAACTATATTAAAGGCACTTTCCTACCAAGCAAAAAACCTTCAACAATCTAATGTTTACGGCAACAGAAATTTTGCACTAACATTGGAGGACAATGCGGGTAATATTACAGACATTTCATCTCTAGATATGTGGCTTGATAATTCAATAGAGTTGAATTTAAAGAACACGGCTAGTTGGAATGCCAATTCCACCAATCTTACATGGAAGTATGGCGGAGGGGCCGCCTTGAGTTTAGCAAATGCTAAAGTCGTGGCAGGAAATTTTACCGTTCAGGATTACGATCTTCCTCAAGTCAATTTTGGAATTTCAGGAAGTTCTGGGTTTAGCTTTGAATTTTGGTTAAATGTCCGTGCACATACTTTGAATCAGGATGTCCCTATCTTGACTATAGACGGAGGCACTAGCAAGATGTATTTAAGTTCAAACTATACAAGTGCCAATGCTGACGCCAAACTGGCTTTTGCTTCAGGCTACACAGGGACGCCAAGTTTTAGATTGGCGACTACCTCTACGGTACCTAAGGGACGATGGTCGCATGTTGCCGTTACTGTGGAGAGTAACGGGATTGCTAAAATTTATTTGGATGGAGTTTTAGACAGTACGGGTACGGTGGGGTCCACTACTTTGGCTTCGTGGGCTTCTTCTCTGAGGACTCCTTCTTTGGGTGGCTTGGCGACCTCTGTGAATATCGATGTGAGAGATTTGCGTTTGTACAGCACGGTACTCACTGCTAATCAGGTGAATAGTGATTTGCTGGGTAATATTTCTAGGCTTGCCACAGGTGGGTACGAAGCCAGTTTATTGGCAGTTTATGGGTTTAATAATTCTAACTCGGATTTAATTACAGGCCGACAAGGCTATTCCTCGGGGTCTCTGGCATACTCCTATACCAGTAATTTTATCAATTTAGCGCCATCGGGGACTATTACTTCAAGTAGTAATATAAGCTCCATTTTGGTCAGTATTTCTGGGGTTAAAAACGCCAATGCCGAGTTTATCGGGGTTAATATCGGTTCTGCCATCACGCGCTGGAAAGTGGGTTCAGTCAGTGGTGAACAATATAACTTTACAGTGAATGGGGTGTCTTGGAATATAAACTTTTCGAATACTTTGGCTAGTTCCACTACCGAGAATATCTATACCTTTACACCATCTAATGGTGTTGCAGTCACGCCTAGCGTTGCCAGTGAATTGATTAAGGTCTTGGGGTATCAAAATCAATCTGAAAATGTTCTGCTGGGTTCTAGGCTTGTCAATGTGGTTGTTGGGACTAGTTCAGGGTACAGCATTCCTCAGCAGGTTGTTTTCGGAGCTAACTTGCCTGCCTTGGGAATAAAATTGCAAAGTGATACGGGATTATTAAATGACGATGGTATTACCAATAACCCAACGATTGAGGTAAGTGGAATATCCCTCGGCAGTACTTGGCAGTACCAAGTGGATAACACTGGATCATGGACTAGTGGTACGGGGAGTACATTTACAGCCACTAATTCGGGAACGCATACCTATGCGGTTAGACAGTTTAATAACAATGCAGAATTAACTTCTCTTACCACGCCATTGCAGGTATTTGATCTCACTGAGGGTCAATGGGTGCCCTATAAGATAATCATTGATACTACTCCTCCAACGGGATTGGTTACCAATTTTTCTATTGTTGACAGCGGGAAAAGCGCGACTGATTATATAACCAATAGAAATCAAATTACCGTTAACTCTAGCAAGGTAAGTGATAGCGGGGTAAATAGTCAATCAGCATTTTATATTGAGTTTCAATATAAATCCCCTGGTGGCAACTGGAATGGAACTTGGTTAACCAGTCGTCAAAGTATTGGTTTTTTTGGGCTTGAGGGAAGTTACATATATAAGGCTCGGGCTGTTGATACTACGGGCAATGGGGTTTCAGAATCAGGTCAAACTTTTAGTACATTTTCAGTAACCATTGATACGACTCCACCGGCTCCGGTTACTGCCACTTTGGCGACTGATACGGGTATAGCTGGCGACGGCATTACCACCAACAATACTGTGGTGATCTCAGGGCTAGAAAATGATGGAAGTTGGTACTATACGATAGATTCCACAAATGTCAAATATACCGGGGTGGGATCTACATTTCTCGCGACCTCTGGGATTCATACCTACCAAATATTCCACAACGATGTTGCTGGTAACCTTGGCGCTCTAACATCTGTAGCGGTTAACTATACACGAATTAATCCTACGACCATTGATTTTAATGATCTCACCGCAGGCATACAAAATACCCAGTCACTCGATTTATCTGCAGGGGGGGTAATCAATTATTATGGTAATGCTGTAAAACTTTTACCCAACTCAAATTTGAGTAGCAACCTGAAGTTGGTTACCAAATTGCTGGTTAGACCGAGTCTGGTGCAAAAATTAGCGGCCAGTGGGGTGGTAGAGTCGTATCAACTACCGGACAATTATTTTATTAATCCAGATTTAGATACTTTGGTATTGGGCAATGTAGCCAAAAATTTGAATACGGTAGCCGGCTCTGGTATTGGTTCATTTACTTCGGCAACTGGGTTAATCGTCAACTTCCAATGGGCATATGATCCCAGCTTATTAACTTCTGGGACCTTAGGTAGTGAGTCTTCTGGGGTAAGTGTGCCCACCCAACCTGGGGATCAATTTTTGAAAAATGTGAACCCATTGGTGGCTGAACGCTTTGGAGGAGGATTTATTATAAGTAAAATTAATGGAAGTGCCTTTACAGATGGTGAATTAGCGGCTATCGGTTCCAATATACAATTTAGGGAAGGTAGCAGTGGGATGGACCTGCCAGTCAATGGGGCATGGCGAGGGTTTCAAGTCTTTTTCCAAGATAGCGTCTCTATCCAAGGGATATCTTACAATCCCACATCGTATGCCAGTGCTTCTTCAAAAAGTGTGTCTCAAGCACATATCGGCATTAAGTTACCCGGTATAGGGTCATCGATTTCTTTGGTCGCTAATGACCCTAATATTACCCATTACACCTCGGATAATTCTTACGGTTATAGGTTACTCCAGTCTGGTTCTATGAACTTACCCCAAGATTTGACTGGCATAGGAAGTAGCCTTACTTTGGGAGCTTGGATTAAGCCATCTATTCTAAGTACCGTTGTGGGCAATAATGGAACGGCTATTAGAAATATAACTATTTTTGACTTTGGTAATGCTGTCAATAATAGCAATACAGCCAGTGATAACTTGGTTTTATCTTTGGTGAACTCTGGTGGGGTCAATCAATGGCATTTTCAGTTTGAGATGTTTCGAGGAGCCACCAGTTTGGGTAGATTTGTTGCTGATTCAGACATCACACTGGATCGGTGGGATCATATCGCGGTCACGCTCGATTCGAATCAAGTAAAACTGTATCAAAACGCTAATCTAGTAGGAAGTTATACCGTGGATTCTAGTAGCTTAAATAGCATTACTAGGAGTCTTTCAACCTCCTATATAGGAAAGAGCAATTGGAATACCAATTCCATTAATTTTGAAGGTGGTATTGCTAATGTAAAAGTTTATGCGAGTGCACTTTCAAGAGATCAAATCTTGGCAGATTATCAGTCTAAAGTGACAAACAATGACTTATTAATTCCAGGTAGCAATGCACGCTCTTTAAAGATGGGATTTAGCTTTTTCAATGACGGTGCCAACACCGTACCTGAGAGCACACCCATCAATTACAGTTTCAATAGCGGGTTTTTGGGAGGTTCTGTGGATGATGTCAATGCTCCGGCGATTGTAAACGCTGATTTAAGTGCGTTTAATTTCAAGTTAGTGAATGCCTTAACCTATGATGTGAATCAGACCTTAGCTAAAATTAGAGTGTCTATAGGATCGTATGTGTCTAACACTTTCAAAAGTATCATACAAAGCCTTTCTGGGGATAATTCCTTGTCCAATACCTTTATTTTTGATGGCGTAAGTTTTAGGGTAACTGAAAAAACCGATGGCTCTTTAACCCTTCGACCAGCTACAGGCACTACTTGGAGTAGTGCCTCCATTCAAAAGTTGATAAGAGGCATTCAGGTTATCGTCGAATCGGGTACTGCTTACGATGGGGAGGCGGCTTTAGATTTTCAGTTAACCGGCACGGTCGATTCACCTTATCCTTTTAATGGATTTCAAGAGGATTTGAGGTATTTACCGAGTGCTGTTTACACACTTAAACCAGCACTACCTTTACCTGATATAGAGGTTAATAATCTTACGCCTGGAAATATTGTTAATAGTAATGTGACCCAAAGGATTCTGGTGAAAAACCACCAACCAGGTGCTACTGTCCGTTACCAGTTAATGAATGATGTTGCCAACAATAATCATTGGGTGGATATAGGATCGGATAGTTTTTATATTTCAACCGGTTCATCTTTTAAAGTTTTACAACAAATTGGGAATCAGATTTCAGATATTGAAACCTATACATTTTTAAATTCAGATACTCAACTAAGAACCCAAGTTCAAATTGAATCATTTAAACTGATGACCCTTAGTGAGTTGACGATTTCACCTGGATTGGCAAGTGATGTGCTATTCACTGGCGGTGTTAATGTCAACTCTGGCTTAAATGTGTCTTGGTTGAAGAAAGCCACTACCAGAGAGGGTGATCCTGTCTTCTGGTTAGCTCTGTCTCATGAAAGACTGAGCACGGGTGTTAGTCAACCCGTATTAAATGTGATTCAAATTGCTGAAGGAGCTTTGTTGGGTAACCAAGTTTCGGGACTTTACTACTATCGCCGGGTTTTGACTTCTAGCGTATTGTCTGATGTCAGCGATGCTCAATTACAGGCGTTAAATTTTGGTAATGTGGTGGGGCAAATTTCCATCCCAGACAGTTGGGAAGCTTTAGATAATGCTATAGCGGATGGTTACTCTATTAAAAATGTAACTTTAAATCAGGGCGTTGTGCAATTTACGGATGGAGGTATCTTTAGTGCTGATGGTATCACCAAAGAAAATAAATTACAATTGGCCGTAGGAAATTCGGATGATGTAGTCTCCGTGTCTTTTAATGAGGGTGATACTTGGAGATCAGTTTCGACCTCTTTCAATGGGGGGAAGTATGTCGGGGAAATATCAGCACTTGATGGTTATTATCCCGCAGGTATGATTTTAGTAAAAGTAACTTCTAATGGTGTGAATACGGTTACTTATAATGCCCGACCGTGGACTATTGATACTTATCCAGTCCAAGAACTTCCCACCGTCAGCACCTTGTCTAGTGGGGTCGTAAGTTTAGATGAGGCTTTCAATGGATTCTTGAAATTAAGTAGTACGAGTTCTATAGGTAAGGTGGCTTATATTGAAATAATCACTATTGGTAATGCACCTGTCTCTTTAATTAAGAAATCCATCCCGTTAGATGCAATAAGCAAAGCGGCCGTGTTTGGGTTGTCGCAATCAGAGTTACAACTTCTTCAGGACTCAGGGTTGTTTGCAAATAAAAACAATGTTCAATTGGCCATTAAATATGGGTTGAGTGATTATGCGGGCAATTTAGGAATCGATTCTCCAAGTACCAATTTGACTTTTGATGTACAAGCCCCTTCAGGCAGTCCATACATAAACATTGCAGAGTCACCAACGAATATCATCAATTTAGCGCAGGCAACGGCGAGCACCGGGATCGCTTCAGTTTTGGGTTTAGAGAGTGCTGGCACCTTGAAAGTAACTTTTCAAACTACCGATAGCTCGGGCTCTGGCATTGTGGTCGTTAAGACCTTAAATTCTAAGACTCAATCTCAACCCATTGTTCTGACTTTAGCCGAGGTCTTGATCTTAGGCAAGAGTAGAGATGGGGTGATAGGGGTGAGTACCCAGCAAATAGATGCTGCCGGCAATCAAGGTCCACAGAGTGATCGTACAGAGTTTCTACTCGATGCTACGAGTCCAACCGTGCCCTCGCTAACATTTCTAGGAACCCAAAGCCATATCCATTTAGCCACGCTTTCTGCTATTTACAGCATTAATCCAGAGCCTGACACCCAACTGAACATTAAGTTTTGGGATGCTTATGGACATTCCTATTTTATTCAAAATCTAGATGGCAACACCATTGGGTTAACCCAAGCTTCATTGCATTCAAGCAATCATCTTGGTGGCTTAGTGGATGGAGAGATTCAAGTTTTGGTGAGCTCTTATGATATTGCAGGCAATGTTACGAGCGTTAATCGCTCGTTTCAATTGGATGCTACAGCAAAATCCCCAGTTATGGATGCCCAATCTCTGGTCGCCGGTGCTCGGGTTAACCTAACCGTGGCAGAAGCAGGTACATTGTATTTGGTGAGCGACGCCATTTCAGTTACCCAAGTGAGTTCCATAACCTCAGCTAATACCAGTTTGTGGAAATCTGTGATCGTCGGGGCGAATGATAGAGTGGTGAATATCAGTACTGACGGCTTAGGATCAGGCTCATATCTGGCCTATGAAGTGGATAGTTACGGTAATTTAAGTGCCGGGTCATCTTCAAAAATACGCATAGTGACACCGCCAACATTGGAAATCTCCGGACACCAGGCTGATGGAAGCTTAGTGAGTGGTTCGTTTCGCAATGGTGATATTCTGAGGCTAAAAATCAAATGGAGCGATGATTTGTTGTTAGGGTTAGATGATGGGGATGGTAGCCAAAATTTACCGGTCTTGGAATTTAAAATAGGCAATAAAACCAGGTTCGCAAGTTTGCGCCAAGCAGATATCAATAATGCACTGAATTTAGGTGTAACCAATAATTTAAGTTTTGAATATACCCTAATAGATGGAGACACGAGTTCTTCTAGTGTTAGCGTTACGGTAGCAAATGACCCGATAAAATTGGGGCATGCTAGCCTCATTGAAAATGTAAGCAAGAACTCTGCCGTGCTACAATCGGCCTCTTTGGCAACCACTATTGCCAGTTTGAATGTGCAATTAGACAATATGGATAGTGTCGCTCCTTTTGTAGTAACCAGTGGGTGGAACCTAGGAAAAGGTAATTATTTGGCACAAGGTGTTTCCTCTGCAGATTTAAAATTCTACTTCAATGAAGCGATTTCTGGTTTGCAGGCTACAGATTTTGTGGTAAAAATTGATGGAATAATCCAGCAAACCAGTACATTGGTGGGTAGCGAAAATGTCTATACCTTATCTATTCCGGGACAAAGTTTAGCCAATAAACAGTTAGAAATTAATTTGCCAGCAAACTCGTTCCAAGATACCGCAGGCAATTCCAATGGGCAAAGTTATACGCAAAATTATTTGATACGGACTTTGCAACCTCCCCAAATTATGGCTGGAAACAATGATTTAGTATTTAATTCTACGCAAATTTTATCCAATAATGCTGAATTTTTAAGTGTTAAAAGCAGTGCGGGTGACAACATCATTGTAAATCTCAGCAATGCACTGGGGAGCTTGACCAAAACTATCGTAGCCAATGGAATGAATCAGCCAGTGATATTGGGGCAAAGTGATTTAGATACATTAGGTCATGGAGAAGTCATGGTATCGGCGAATGCACGAGATAGTTTTAATAACCAAAGTGTTGCAACTTCTTTAAAAGTTAATTTTTTACTCAATAATCCAACCGTTACTTCTATAAGCAATGGTTATTCTGGGGTGGTAACCAACAATCTAGATTTAGGAAGCAATCCAGCTACTGTGAGCTATGGATTTAACTTTAGTACCCCGGTCAAGAATCTGCAGACTAGCGATTTTAATGTGGCTAATGGTAGTGTACAAAGCTTAACGATAAGCCAGGACCAAAAAACCGCCACTCTAACGGTATCTCCTAGCTTGGGCGTAGAGGGTAATTTGCAAGTCACTTTACAAAGCAATTCGTACACCGATTTGGCTAATAATAGTAACTTATCGGTGGCGTCTTCCACTCCCATTCTTATGGACACTCGGCGACCGACCCTATCGTCCATTCATACTTCCAGTGGTTCCATTAATACAGTTTTGCGTGCTGGCGATTTAGTGTATGTAGATGTTGTATGGAGTGAGCCTGTCATCACTACACAAAATGCCGATACGCTTTCTAGTGTTTTGTTGAGTCTGGATGGTGTGCAACGGGTGGCTAGTTATCAATCGGGAATAGGGACGGATACTTTGCGTTATGCCTACACTATTCAAAATGGAGATGTTAGTAGCTCGGGCATAAAAGTTAATGATTTTGTACTTACCTCCACCGGTATTACTCCGCCTACTTTTACAGACTTGAGGGGCAATGTTGCTCATATCGGTATTTCTCCTCAAATGAACAACACTTCATTACAGGTTGACGCTTTGGGTCCAAATTTTTTATTGAATAACAGTCCTTTGGAAACAAATTATGTAGCCGCACTGAAAACTTTTACTGGTGGAACGGCTAAAGTGGTATTGTCGTTTACGGAAGCGATCACAGGTTTAGAGTTATCTGATTTGGTGGTATCTACGGTCAATTCGTCAGGGCAGGTTTTGTCTCCACAGCTTAAGAACCTAAATTCGGTAGTGGGCGGATATGAAGTTACGGTCACCAATCTGCTCGGCTCCGGTACGGTGTCGGTTGGCTTAACTGCCAATTCGGTGCTCGACCTTAATAGCAACTTTAATGCAACCATAACCAATGGATTTTTGTTTAATCATACCTTGGATCTGGGGTCGGTAGGTGGTGTTAGTTTAGGAAAACTAAGTAATGGGGTACAAGTGGGTGGTAATTGGTATTACTTCTGGGATAAAAGTGGCGATGGTGCGGTGTCTTATTCAGATGTGAATACCGGGGGAAGTAATAGGGGGGACACCGTGACCTACAGTGAACTGAGTGCATTGATTAGCAGAAACTATACTATAGGAGGAAGTACCTTTAAGTTAGAAATTCCATCGATTACTACGAATCCAAATCCTCCAGATTTTGCATCAGATGTTAGAATATTACCCACCATTGCCAATGGTCAAGGGATTAATCCTAATACGGCTAATTCAGGTTTGGCGGCTGTTTGGGATGCCTTTAATGGTACTAAAACCAACCCAATTTATAACTATGAAGGGGTGCCCCCTAATTGGGCTGGTCAAGGAAACGAGCTATCGATTTTGCAGTCGTATTATTGGACAAATTTAGCCGCGACCACCTTGGGCGGTGAGAATGGTCATGCGGTAGCCGTGTTGGGTACGGGTTTGGTATTACCCAAAGTGGATACTGATTATTATTATGCCGCGTTAAAGGTTATCCCTGTCTAAAAGGCGATAGACTAGAGAGCTGTTGTTTTGAAATGAAAGCTTATTTATGAGAATCTCGCAGTTTAATTACTTGCCAAAATCTCCTGTACACACTCAGGACGCGGCGACCCTCTTGGTTTTGCAAGATCATCCAGACCTAGGGTTACAAGTGCTGATGAGCAAGCGTTCCGAGAAAGCTACATTTGCGCCGGGAGTTTATGTTTTTCCGGGCGGGGCCGTAGATAAGCAAGACCAAGAGTTCATATCGGTGAGCTCCCGAGAAGGACAATCGGATTTGCGGTTTGTGGTAGCCGCTGTGCGGGAATGTTTCGAAGAATTAGGTATTCTCTTTGCGTATAGTCACGAGAAAAGATGGTTATCGACAGAAGAATATCAAAGCTGTGATCAAACGACTGATTTTTACCATTTGTGCAAAGAAAAGAATTTGATTCTGGCTTTGGATAAACTCTATTTATTAACACAGTGGACAACGGATAGGGATATTCAAAGACGGTTTAAAGTTCCTTTCTTTGTTGCCAAAATGCCCGAATTTCAATCACCCAAGTCGGATGGAGTTGAGCAGTTAGATTGGGTTTGGGTACAACCTTCGGTAGCACTCGCTATGGCACAACAAGGCAAGTTTCCCATTATTTATCCGACTTTGAAGACCTTGGAGTACATTCAACATTATGCGAGTGCGGACGCCTTAATTGAAGATTGTCGTCAGGCTCCTTTGTGGTTTGCAAGTTGTCCGAGGGGTGGAATTTACCAAGGTGAAGTGCGGCGTTATATGGAGTCCGAGGCACCGTTTGGTGAGTTGGCATTAACTTGTTCAGATGGACAGGTGGTACACAAGCTAGATTGGGATTATAACCACCCTATACAGTTGACGCAATGGGTGCATCGTAAAACCTGCCGTAATCCTAGCATGATGACCGGACCAGGTACCAATACTTATATCTTGGGCAATGAAAGGACTGGGTATATTATTGTTGATCCAGGTCCCAATGACTTGGAGCATATCAATATCATTTTTAACTTCACCTCTAAAAACCCCAAAGCTATTTTTCTTACCCACTCTCATCCAGACCATGCTCCAGCTACTGAGTTATTGCGCGACAAGTATCGAGAACTAGGCAAATCGATTAAGGTTTATGGTATGGATTCGAAGAGTACGGCTTCAGAATGGAGTTACTTTGTTGCCGAACATCCAGTATCTTCAGGATTCAAGATTTTCTTGGAAGATGAGCATTTGGTTCAAATGTCTCTTCAAGTGATTGAAACTCCAGG
>JASGCH010000180.1 GCA_030054245.1 Gammaproteobacteria bacterium
TTGTTGGGTTGCTAAGGGAAATTTTGGCTGGTTGTTTATTATTTTTCGTAATGGCTATTTTTACCCTCGTGGTGTTTAGGGGTGTTGGTATTTTGGCATATCTACCAGCCTAAGTGGGTGGGGTTGGGTTGGGCGTTTGCCTTGGGTCTGGGCACTGATTTATTTTTAAACCAAAACTTGGGAATTACCCCCATGGTATTTTTGGGTGTAATCGCTATCTCCCATCTGGTGCGCTCGCGCATCATCTGGTTGAGCGGAGATACGCCGTATGAATTGCTTTGGATTTTCCAGATTTATTTGGCCGATTTTGTATTAAATTTACTGATTCATTGGCCATACTTAACTGGATTACAGTGGACATGGTTGCTCTTAAGAATGGTTTTGCAAATCGCACTCTGGCCTCTGCTTTCCTTCATCTTATTTTATCCCCAGAAGTTGCCACCAAATCAAGATGCTAATCGTCCAGTTTTATAAAACAAAATAACGATTGCTTGCCTCTCTTGCTTACTTGTTTTGAGCTTGCTGGAACAGCATAACATGACGGATGGTTACCAAATTAGCCATCGGTTGGCATTGGATTTTAGCGTACGCTTGTCCAGCTGGGCGCACGATGGAAGAAATTCTAGCCACTGGGTAATTAACCGGAAAAACACCGTCTAAGCCCGTGGTAAATAAGACATCGCCTACTTCTAGGGGTGCATCCACCGACATATAATTTAATTCCATCACCTCTTCCAAGTTCCTAGCTCCAAACAATACCCCTCTCATCTGTAATTTTGGGATATAAATGGCTATTGAGCTGTCGGTAATTAAAGTAACTTCGCTATGAAGCGGATTGATTTTGGTAATTTGTCCAACCACGCCTTGTGCGTCAATGACCGCCATTCCCAATTCCACCCCATCTTGTGTTCCTTGATCTAGGATGATTTTCCTAGAAAAGAAATTGCCAGTCTCATACATAGCAGAGGCAAACTTGACATTCAAGTGGTCTCGTTGTTTTAAATCAAGTAGTTGGCGTAAATATAAATTTTGTGCAGTCAATTCACGAAGTTCGTATTGGCTATAGAGGTTTCTTTGCTGTTCTTTAGAAATTTGGCTTTTTAAGGGTGACTCGGAGTTTAACCATCCATACAGTTTATGCCAAGGATAGGTACTGACTAAGAACACTGCTGTGGAAAATTCCAAAGTGTAGCGTTGCACTTGTTTGTACCAATCCCACCGATCTTGTCCACCTACTAAAACCATAGAAAGCATAAGATAAAACCCTAGCTTAACTGGATAATTTTTTTGAGAAACGGAAAAAATGATCCGTCGAAAAACCAATCCTACCATGCTAAATTTACAATTTGAAGCCTATTGTATCGATTTATCGTTGCACCTAAATCACCCAACAATCCGCGGAAGAACTAAGTTACAAGGCGCTCGTTGATATCCCATACACTCAATAGGTGACACCAACGAGTGGTTGTACCGTGGATAGCATAAAAGCCACACCGTAAATCGCTATGTTTCGTGGTTATTTAATCTGTACTAAAAAACACACCATCCTTATCCCAAACCTCCAAAGCCTTACCACACCCACGCACCACGCAAGTCAAAGGGTCTTCAGCCACTCTCACGGGAACACCAGTCTCATCGCTGATCAAACGATCGATATCACACAACAATGCCCCACCACCAGTCAGCACAATACCTCGTTCTTTAACATCAGACGCTACTTCGGGAGAAACCGCTTCTAGGGCATTTCTGACTGCTGAAACTATATTTTTTAAAGGCTCCGTCAAAGCTTCAAGTACATCGCTTGAAGTAATGATAAATTTAACCGGCAAACCTTGGGTAATATCTCGTCCTTTGACCTCCAATTCAGTAACCGTAGACCGTGGACACGCCGTACCTATACTCTTTTTAATAAACTCGGCGGTCGGTTCACCTATAAGCATACCCTTACTACGCTTGGTGAAATTAACGATG
This sequence comes from Gammaproteobacteria bacterium, assembly GCA_030054245.1. Classification (GTDB taxonomy): domain Bacteria; phylum Pseudomonadota; class Gammaproteobacteria; order Burkholderiales; family Burkholderiaceae_C; genus JASGCH01. Next base: position 1,972 of record JASGCH010000180.1, read on the forward strand.
GCTTCGTCAAATTTATCACCCCCCATGCGCACGCTACCTTTATACGCCATTCCCCCAAGAGAAATCACCCCCACTTCGGTGGTTCCCCCGCCTATATCGACGATCATAGACCCCAAAGCATCCTGTACTGGCAAATCGGCACCCATAGCCGCGGCCATAGGCTCCTCTATCAATTGCACTTCCAGAGCACCTGCACCTTGGGCAGATTCTCGTATAGCACGCCTTTCCACTTGCGTAGAACCACAGGGTACACAGACAATAATTCTTGGATTAGGCTTAAAAAAGGATTGTGGGTGGACTTTTTTTATAAAATGCTTGATCATCTGTTCGGTGATGGTAAAATCAGCAATAACACCATCTTTCAAGGGTCTTATGGTTTCAATATTGCCAGGAGTACGCCCTATCATGGCTTTAGCTTCTGTACCCACTGCTCTAATCACTTTTTTTCCGTAAGGACCTCCTTGATGAAGTATAGCCACCACAGAAGGTTCATTCAGTACCACACCTTTGTCGCGAACATAAATCAGCGTATTAGCTGTACCTAAATCAATGGCTAGGTCAGTAGAAAAAAAATGACGAATGTACTTAAACATAATTCAACAAGTTGCTAGAGAAAGACCCTGACACCAGCGGTTTCACCGTCAATGGCTAGGTCAGTAGAAAAAAAATGGCGAATGCACTTAACCATAATGAAGGCTATTGCACAGCCGATGATGCAACCCTCATTTTCATGGTCATAAGACTGCTACACAGCCGATAGTGCAAAGTCTTGTAATGAGGGTAGCTTAGGGTGCAACCGTCTTGGGTCTGAAAAAGAGTAAGGCAAAGGACCATTGCACGCCACCCTAGCACAACGATCTTTACATTATAATGGCACTCTCTGGACTGCCGCGAATACTCGGCTAAATCGCTCGTTTGATTCAACGACAAGACTACTGCACCCTCTCGGACGGGTTGTCTTCATTACCCAACACCAGAATGCACCCATCTTTTTTGACATTGAACTCTATGCCATTGACTTTAAATGAATTAGCACGCCTTGAGGAACTCGCCGCCTTGTCCTTACCTATTGCCCAAAAAGAGCTTGTTTTAGACCAATTAAATGCCTTTTTTCATTATGTTGAACGCATAAGCGCCATAGACACCAGAGAGGTACCGGCACTCACGCATCCCATAGCAGTTTTTGAAGAAGTCTTCTTGCAACTACAAGAAGATATTCCGCAAGAAGGCTTGGCGCTAGCTAGCTTACAAGCCAATGCCCCCGCATTTATACAAAATTACTTTGTTGTTCCTAAAGTTGTAGATTAAAAATACTCCAAAAAACTGATCCATCCAATCTTTCCATCAGCCTTGCTGAATAAAAAGTTGAGTGTCTTTGAATTGCACCTATTTGCCAACTTCGTCCAGCTAGACCAACTGGATTTTTTAGCCTACTAAATCCTGAGTTTAGTAGGCTCTAATCCCTAAAAAGTAACCGACTCATTGCTAAAGAAGAAGCCTGCGCCTTGTTACCCATCGCACCTAAAGGTATTAAAGATATAAAACTGTTGCACCATCGACTGGTGCCGCTCTTGTGAGCTGTCAAAGTACTAGGCTGGAGGGGACACGCAACCAGCTTCATTTCCGAAGATGATCATGGTGAGTACCGCATAACGCAGTCATTT
>JASGCH010000181.1 GCA_030054245.1 Gammaproteobacteria bacterium
AGGTGTAAAAGTATGGGTTTATAAAGGTGAAATACAAACTGCCCGCCAAAGTGCCCCAGAAGAATCTTCCCCTCCTGAGGCAAGAACTGGATCTAAAAGATTATTCGGAGGCAAAAAATCCGCCTCCTCTCTTGATTCGTCCCCTCCTAATGATGAACAAGCTGGTAAAAATGGTGAATCCATTGTGCCATCTTCATCGCTTGCCCCTAAAAAAGGGTGGCGTACTGAGACCAAATTTCCTCCAAACAACGAAGGAAACGCCAAAAAAAAATACACGAAGAATGCTACTCCCCATTTAGTCAAGGACAAGCCTAGCGGTTTGAGTGATGAAGGGAATGTGGCTCAACCCGCCCAAGTTAATAACCCTGTAAAGGATTAAAGTATGTTACAACCAGCAAGACGAAAATACCGTAAGGAACAAAAGGGTCGGAATACAGGTATAGCAACGCGAGGTAGTTCGGTATCTTTTGGAGACTATGGATTAAAATCTACAGAAAGAGGAAGGATCACCGCACGACAAATAGAATCCAGTCGTAGAGCCATTTCTAGACATGTTAAAAGAGGCGGGAAAATTTGGATTCGTATTTTTCCAGATAAGCCTATATCCAAAAAACCAGCTGAAGTTCGTATGGGAAATGGTAAAGGAAACCCTGAATTTTATGTGGTGGAAATCAAACCGGGTAGAGTATTATTTGAGATCGTCGGTGTAAGTGAAAATTTGGCTAGGGAGGCTTTTACTTTGGCTTCTGCGAAATTGCCTGTAAAAACTATATTTGTAGCGAGAACGCTAGACTAAACTGAATGACTTAATGTATGAAATCCAAAGAATTAAGAGTGCTTGAAGAAAATAAACTCAAGGAGGAGATATTAGCATTGCAAAAACAACACTTCGTGTTGCGTATGCAAAAAAAGTCTCCTGAGTTTAAAAATACGGCACAACTGAAAATAGGAAGAAGATCGATTGCCCGGGCAAAAACTATCTTAAGAGAAAAAGACAAAGCTGTATAAACTCTTCAAGGCTGTTGCACAACCTCAGGCTAGCTACCCAATTACAAGGCTGGAGTTGCCCTCGGGCGGAAGCGCAATGGATAGTTCTCAACGAACCTAGGAGTCTAGTTAATGCCTAAGTAACGCAGTAATTTAGCCATGCAGTCAGCGGCAAAGCCAATGATGCAAAGATCTCAGGTCTTTAATCTGTGATGAACGAAGGGCAGGCAGTCCATAACTGATGGATGATTTCTCGCTGGGAATTGTTTGCCATATGAAAATGTATATGGCGTTTATTTGATTTATTTTTATGGAACCAAAAACAAAAACATTACGCGTGTTGACGGGTAAAGTAGTGAGCGACAAAAGAGAAAAGACCGTAGCCGTGTTGATTGAACGCAGAGTAAAGCATCCGCTTTACAAAAAATTTGTTACCAAATCTGCTAAATACCATGCACATGACCCAGATTCTGCGTTCAAAATAGGCGATGTCGTTGAAATCACCGAATCTCGACCTCTTTCTAAAACTAAGAATTGGCTGGTAACCAAACTGATAGAAAGACCAAGCTATCAATAAAAAACTTTTGCCTCTTGGTGAATAGTCGTATGGCCATGGTCTTAGAAAGACTGTTGCGCCATTGGCTGGTGCCGCTCGGTGAGCTGTCAAAGTACAAGGTTGCCGCGTACGCCCCCAGCTTTATTTCCGAAGACGATCATGGTGAGTACCGCATAATACCGCATAACGCAGTAATTTGACAACCTCGGCACCAGCCGATGGTGCAACAGTCTTATATTGAGTCTATGCGAGACTATAGAACGGAGAAGTATAACGCAGTCACGGCACCGTGGTGCAGTAGTCTTGTTCTAGCTCAACAGCTTCGTCTGATAGCTTTGAAAACCCCAATATAATCATAAGTCCACCCATTTTAGCGAGACCATTAAATTTTCTACCGTGGAAATCATTGATCAATTAACCACCATTGTGGGGTCTCACGGCGTTCTGGTGGGCGGCAATCTAGTGGCTTACGAACAAGATTGGCGAAGCAGAGCAAAGGGTAAGTGTTTGGCTGTGGTTTTCCCACATTCTACACAAGAAGTAGTTGATCTGGTAAATTTCTGTACATATCACCACATAGCTATCATCCCACAAGGTGGAAACACCGGCCTAGTCCTAGGGGCACTGCCTGATTCAACGGGACAACAACTCATTCTTAACTTACAAAAGCTAAAAGCCTTTCGTGGCTTTAGCAAAACTGATCTAAGCATCATTGTAGAAGGAGGTTGCACCTTAAAAGAAGTACAGGATTTTGTCGCCTGCCATGATTTATTGTTTCCCTTAAGTTTGGCCTCCGAAGACAGTTGTACCATAGGAGGTAACTTGGCCACCAACGCTGGGGGAGTACAAGTCATGAGGTATGGCAATGCTAGGGAGTTGTGTTTGGGGCTAGAGGTAGTTACCCCAGAGGGAAAAGTTTTGAACAACTTAAACTCCCTTAAAAAAGACAATACTGGGTATGACTGGAAAAATATTTACATCGGTTCTGAAGGTACTTTGGGTATTATTACCGCGGCAAAACTCAAATTATTCACCCAACCATCGGCCACTTTATGCACATGGATGGTTACCCATCGTTTTTCATCGCTCATTACCTTGTTACAACAATCGCAAATGTACTGGGGTAACCGTGTAGTAGCTTTCGAGGTTATGAACCGCACAGCTATTGAGCTTGTAAAAAAACACTTTCCTCACCTAAATATTCCATTCCAAGGCAACCACGACTGGCACTTACTCTGTGAAATACACTCTTACGAATCTTACCAGCAGACCCAAGAGCAATTACAGACTTTTTGTCTCCCTTTGTTGGAAAATAAAGAAATTGACGATATCGCTATAAGCAACTCGTACCAACAAACGACTCAACTATGGAAAATTCGCGAATCCATTCCCATAGCTCAGTCTAAGCAAGGATTAAACATTAAAAATGATATTGGACTACCTTTGGAAAACATGGAATCATTCTTATTGAATATGGAGGCCTTATTAAATAAACAGCTACCGGGCATAGGCTATGTCGTTTTTGGGCACTTAGGAGATGGCAATTTGCACTACAATTTACAATGCCCGCAGAGTATGTCTCCCCAAGATTTTTTGTCCCAATACGAAAAATCACTCACCACTCTGGTTTCCGACAAGGTTTTTGAACTACAGGGCACCTTTTCAGCCGAACACGGTATAGGGATGTTAAAAAAAACCGACCTCGTACGCTACAAAGACTCCGTCGTTTTTGACTGGATGGTCAAGATGAAAAAACATTTAGACCCCCAAAATTTGTTTAATCCTGGAAAGATGGTAGATATTTTTTAAGAAAAAGGCCCTAGTTCAACCTCTATAAGTACCGCATAACACAGTAATAAGACTGTTGCACCGACGGCTGGTGCCGCTCGGTGAGCTGTCAAAGTACAAAGCTTCCGCGTACGCATCCAGCTTCATTTCCGAAGATGGTCATGGTGAGTACCGCCTAACGCAGTAATTTGACAACCGCGGCGCCAGTCGATGGTGCAACAGTCTTGTAATTTGAAAGTGAACCGGATGGTACAACGGTCTTAAATGGATCATTTATGCGTTTTTTTATTTGGTTTTTA
>JASGCH010000182.1 GCA_030054245.1 Gammaproteobacteria bacterium
TTTTATTAATTTTGGTTTGATATTCATGTTTGGGTGCGGTAAACTCTATCCTCCTAAACCAATTTTCGAGTGTTTGAATTTCTGGCATATTTAATAATCGATTGGATGTGTAAAAAAGTTGGTTGAAAAGTAATAAACCATCGGGTTATTTTACTTGACATTGAATGCGCTTATTTTGAATAGCAAGTGATTGCTTGGGAGATAGGGCTCCGCTACTCGAATTATACAGATAAAGACCATTGCTCCATCGGCTGGTGCCGTTCGACGAGCTACCAAAGTACGAGGCTTCCGCACACCACGCAACCAGCTTCATTTCCGAAGGTGATCATGGTGGGCGCTGGCTGGTCTCTATATGCGTGACCAGTCAGTGGAAGCGCCATGGTCTAGAGATCCGGGAGCCACGCTCTCATGTGCCTGCTTAACGATGGTAAAACCAGTATACTTTTAAAGTGGGTATGTGCAGTACCACAGTTTTGTTTGGGAGATAAATCGAAATTTTGGTGATCTTTTAGATTTTAGGAGATAAACCGTTTGTTTTATAATATGTTAATCGAAATAGAATGGCAGATATAGTAGCAGATATAGTGGTATATAATGCGCATACTGTCGCCACTCAGGATGATATGCGTACTGAATTACGCAACGCAAGCTTGATTATTAAAGATGGGAAGATAAAGGCTATTTTAGAAAATCCCGAAGATGCTTTTAAGTTCCGTTCTGGGAGTACAAAGTGGATCGATGCTACCAAACACTTAGTTATACCTGGCTTAATCAATACACACCATCATATGGTGCAATGTTTAACTAGGGCTATTCCAAGCGTGCAAAATGCAGAGCTTTTTGCTTGGTTAAAAGGACTTTATCCGATATGGTCAAAATTAACTCCTAATAAGGTAACAACCGCTACTAAGGTGGCTATGGCTGAGTTGTTATTGAGTGGAAGTACCTGTAGTAGTGATCACCTTTATATCTACCCTAATGGCGTACGCTTGGAGGATAGTATTGAGGCCGCCCAAACCATTGGTATGCGTTTTGTGGCGTCGCGTGGGTCTATGAGTGTTGGTGTGAGTAAAGGAGGGTTACCACCAGATGAAGTTGTTGAAAATGAGGAGTTTATACTTAAAGATACGCAGAGACTGATACAAACTTGGCATCAACCGCAAGACGGGGCAATGATACAAGTAGCGGTTGCGCCGTGTTCCCCTTTTACAGTTAGTCCAGATTTAATGCGCGAGTCTGCACTTTTAGCCAGAAGTTATAAAGTGAGACTGCATACCCATCTGGCAGAGAATGATTATGATGTTGAATATACTAAGCAGAATTTTGGCTGTACTCCAGTTGAGTATGCCGAAAACTTAGGATGGTTGGGTGAAGATATATGGTACGCACATGCGGTCAAAATCACTCAACCCGATATCGCGTTATTTTCTAAAACTGGGACGGGTATTGCCCATTGTCCTTGTAGCAATATGCGTTTGGGAAGTGGTATCTTACCGCTACGAAATATCTTGAATGCTGGAGTGGCGGTGGGATTAGGTGTCGATGGGAGTGCCAGCAATGATAGCGGAAACTTACTGAATGAGGCGCGACAATCCATGCTACTTGCTAGGGTTAGGAAGAGTTTAGAACACATGGGTTGTGCAACGGCTTGTAGTGAAATAACCGCCCGTGATGCACTCTTTTTAGCCACTCGAGGTGGGGCAAAAGTACTGGGACGATCTGATATAGGTCAAATAAGCGTTGACAAATGTGCTGATATTGCTTTGTTTCGACTGGATACTCTAGAAATGTCTGGTGGCTCAGTTCATGACCCTATAGGTTCTTTGTTAATGTGTTTAGTAACCAAGGCCGATTACACCATAGTCAATGGACAAGTGATTGTGGAAGCAGGGTGCTTGATGACATTAGATGTACCCAATCTAGTTGAACAACATCAAAAAAATGCTTTGGAATTGGTGTCTTACTAAAGAGATTGATAATGGGATGTGTTAATCCTAGCTTTTTTGCATTATAATACCCCGGTGATGTCTATGATTTTTCCCTTGCAAGTCGGCAAGGATGGTATTTTTAGAATTCAATTGTTAGAATAAATTATGAAAGTAACTGTAAGTGCTAAACCAGCCGAGGTGGTACATGATTGGTATGTGGTGGACGCCACGGATAAGGTTTTGGGACGATTGGCAAGCGGTATTGCCCTAAGGCTTCGTGGAAAACACAAAGCCATTTATACACCTCATGTCGATACAGGTGATCATATTATTGTTGTTAATGCAGCTAAATTGAGGGTTACTGGTAATAAGAGTACCGCCAAAATTTATTACCGGCACTCTGGGTACCCTGGCGGTATTCGTGCGATCAATTTTAGAGATATGCAGCATAAATTTCCTGGTCGTGCTTTGCAAAAAGCGGTGGTTGGTATGTTGCCTAAGGGAACTCTTGGGTACGCCATGGCTAAAAAACTAAAAGTGTATGCGGATGGAAGTCATCCACATCAGGCACAATTACCCAAAGAATTACAAATATAAGGACTACAGATGATAGGAGAATGGTATAACGGAACCGGTAGAAGAAAAACCAGCGTTGCTCGCGTATTGCTAAAAAAAGGAAGTGGCAAAATTACGGTCAATAAGCGAGATGTACAAGATTTTTTTGGACGCCAAACATCGATCATGATAGTTATGCAACCGTTGGTTCTGACTGACTTAAAGAATAACTTTGACATACGGGTGAATATTTTTGGTGGGGGTGAATCAGGGCAAGCTGGGGCGATTAGGCATGGTATCACCCGGGCACTGATTGAGTACAACCCAGAATTAAAAAAGTCTCTTTCTGACGCGGGTTATGTAACGAGGGATGCTAGAACGGTTGAACGCAAAAAAGTTGGGTTACACTCGGCAAGAAAAAGAAAACAGTTTAGTAAACGCTAGTTCTCGATTAAGAATGGAGAGTGGTTTAGTCCTTTCATAGCAGTTTCAAAAGCAACTGCTTGCTGGGTTTTTATGGGTCATCGCCTTGTTGGTAGGAAAATTTTTTATTTTAAGTCAGTTTATAGAGGAGTAAACTATGAGTTCTGAAGCTTTTTTGGCTACAGAAGTAGAGCCGATTTTATTTACGGATAGTGCTGTTAACAAGGTGGCTGAGTTGATAGCTGAGGAAGGTAATCCAAATCTTAAATTGAGGGTGTTTATTCAAGGGGGTGGATGTTCTGGGTTTCAATACGGGTTTACTTTTGATGAAATCGCCAATGAGGACGATTTTACCCTTGAAAAAAACGGGGTGTCTTTTTTGGTAGATTCGATGAGCTATCAATACCTATTGGGAGCTGAAATCAATTATAAAGAAGATCTGCAAGGCTCACAATTTGTCATCAAAAATCCCAACGCAGTCACAACTTGTGGATGTGGCTCGTCGTTTAATGTCAACAGTTAGTCAGACTGTTGGAGTCGCTAGTATCTTTTGTGCTGTAATTACCGGGATTTAAGCCTAACCCGTAGAGACCTTTGCACCATCGGCTGGTGCAAAAGTCTTCTTAGGAAAGCCCAGCAGTAAATCGCGGTAGTAAGCGTATTGCTTTTGGCGAAGCT
>JASGCH010000183.1 GCA_030054245.1 Gammaproteobacteria bacterium
CGGAAAAAATAATATTTCAACCGTGAGTGCTCTCTACGCACTGACCAGATTAAATGCCGAAGTCGTGGAATTTATTTCTCCCGATGAAATGCCCCATAAAATGGCAGTTTGTGACTTGGTGATATGTCGAGCTGGGGCAGGTACCCTAGCCAGTTTATGTGCCGTGGGTGTAGCGGCTTTATTAGTTCCCTACCCTAGTGCCAGTGACAATCACCAAGTGCACAATGCCCAATATTTGGTTGATAAGAAGGCCGCTTGGATGAAAGAACAAGCCCAATGTGATGAAAATTGGTTGATCAGCTGGCTAGATGCTGTGCTCCCCAGTGACCTACTGGCGGTCGCTGAAAATGCCTACGCTCTTAGAAAACCTAATACCGTGGCCACCATGGCTCGCCATTGTTTGGAGGGTACGCGATGAAAAACCTACTAACCACCCATCGTCCCCTAAAAATCCATTGTATTGGCATTGGTGGAACCGGTATGTGTGGATTGGCAGAAATATTAGTTGCTCTAGGGCACCAAGTTTCCGGTTCAGATATGACTGCTAGTGCTACGACCGATCGCTTACGCACACTAGGTATAGACATCCACATCGGACACGAGGCAAAATGGGTCGTCCCCCACGATCTCATCGTTGTTTCTTCGGCTATTCCTTTAGACAATGTCGAACTAAAAGAAGCCCAATTTTTAAACAAACCGCTAGTCTCCAGAGGACAACTATTGGCAGAGATTGTCAATGCCAGAAAAAACCCTATTGTAATTGCCGGTACGCATGGTAAAACCACCACCACGGCGATGTTGATTGAGCTGTTTATAAAAGCCCATTTACAACCTTCTTATTCGCTAGGCGGTGAGTTGAATTTGACCCAAAACCATGGCGCGCTGACTCAGTCTAACTGGATGATTGTTGAGAGTGATGAATCGGATGGTTCTTTCTTATTATTAAATCCTTATATCGGTGTGATCACGCATTTAGACAATGACCACTTAAACCATTACGCGGGCAACATTCAGCAGTTGGTCGAAGCCTTCCAACAATTCACACTGAACATTCAAGTCAATGGGTATTTAATCGTATTCTGGGATAATCCTTACCTCCAAAAAATCGTTGCCAACCTATCTACTCTGAGACCGGATATCACCCTCATCACCTACGGGTTAACTGCGGAATCGGCCATTTACCCACAAACCATACAATACGCACCCCATCAAACCACTTTTGCCATAAACAGGACTCAGGATGCTCTTCAGGATACTGAATGGTTTGAATTGAAGGCCTACGGGCAACACAATGTACTCAATGCCTTGGCTTGTATAGCTGTCGCCCATACTGTGAAAGAGATAACTCCGGAAGTTATAAGAACCGCTTTCAAAAATTTCTCTGGCGTGAAGCGACGCTTTCAGGTAAGTCACATCCGGCAAATGCTCCTGATTGAAGATTACGCTCACCACCCAACTGAGCTAACCGCCACTTACTTGGCAACCCAAAAGGCTTTTCCAGATCGGCCGATTCTCACCATCTTTCAACCACATAAATATTCACGCACCCAAGATTGTTACGAGCAGTTTTTGCTGTGCTTTGGTCAAATGCAAGAAATTTGGCTATTGGATATTTATGCCGCTGGTGAGCTACCCATTGAAGGTGTACGGTCAGAAATATTGGCGACTGAAGCAACTCAAAGGTTTTCCCAATTAAAGGTTAGGTACATTCCACAGATATCGTCGGTCTTAAGCCTGTTAGACGAACGACAATTTGAATCTCCAATTGTTCTTTGCTTAGGCGCTGGCTCAATCGGCAGTCTTCCCACCATGATACACAAGCACTATTCAGTATGAAACCCTCAGTACCTACTTATTCTCCACAATCTGGTCATAAAATTGCCGTCATCATGGGAGGTAATTCATCTGAAAGAGACATTTCTTTGCTCTCTGGTGCTGGAGTGCTAGAGTCCTTACAACAAGCTGGATTGCATGCTGAGTCTTTTGATCCACAAAATAGACCCATCGAAGAACTAAGGCACTTTGATTGTGCTTTCATCATGATTCATGGTTTACAAGGAGAAGATGGTAGCTTACAAGGTTATTTAGAAATGTTAAAACTTCCCTATACGGGATCCGGTTTAACCGCCAGTACGATTTGTTATCACAAATCCTTGGCAAAATTGTTATGGAACGCCAAAGGACTTCAAACTCCTCGTGGACTAGAACTGTCCGTGTCTGACCTGCATGCCGATAGTTGGCTTGAGATACGCCGTCAGCTAAGAGGTGCGGTTTTGATCAAACCCAATGATGCAGGCTCATCATTGGGCGTGGTCAAGAACATTCAGACACCTGCAGAATTCTGGCATGGGGTAGAGGTTTGTCGCCCTTATACGCGCACTCTCTTGGTTGAAGAATACATCATAGGTGAAGAAATCACTTGTGCCTTGCTAGGTGAAGGTACCAGCACTTACGCACTACCCCTCATCAGCATCCAAACGCCAAACAATCATTACGATTACCATCAAAAATATTTTGCCGAGGATACTCAGTATATATGCCCTAGTCAGCTACCCGTAGAAATCGTTCAGAAGGCCCAAGACATCTCCATCAAAGCTTACCAGTACGCAGGATGTCGTGGCTGGGGGCGTACCGATTTGTTGTTTGATCCCCTAACGCAAGAAATTTATTTATTAGAACTTAACACCGTTCCCGGCATGACCAATCATTCATTGGTACCTATGGCCGCCCAAGCCATTGGCTTAAGTTATCAAGAATTATGTCTAGAAATTTTGAAAATGGCTAAATTAGATCCGACCAACTCTTAAGATGAATCATTCAAATTCACAAAAAGCATTATTCATGTTATTTATTTGCTGGGGCTTGTTTATAAGCTCTATCTTGTTTGCCGTTTATAAGTTTCCGTTCTTCTCGATTAAAAAAATCGTATTTGATGGGCATTTTATACAAACCGATAGAGCCGAACTTAGTAAAATGATTACTCCTTATTCTGCTAAAAATATTTTGAATTTCGATATCAAAAAATTATACCATGATGTCCAACCATACCCATGGATTGACCATATTGTGGTCTATAGAAAATTTCCAGATACTATTGTTGTACAATTTAATGAACATGAATTATTAGGCGTTTTTGAATCCCCAAAATCCGAGAAAAAGCTGTTGAGTAAAAATGCCAAATTATTTAAATTTCCAGAAAATTATGCCATTCCAGATGGACTACCTATATTTATCGCAGAACCCACTGAGGTAAAAAAATTAATGCGAGTTTACACTGAATTAAGTCATCTGGAAGAATTAACCAACAACGATTTACGCATCACTTCGTTAGAATTAAATCCTCAAAACTATTGGATATTAAAATTAAATAATACCATCAAGTTGCAACTCAATAAAGGAGATATAAATATTGCATATATGCAAAAAGTTTTAGCCGTTTTGAAAAATATGGCTGATCAGAATTTTAAGAAAATGACGGATATAGAATATATCGATTTTGGCTATCAGAGTGGTGTTGCCATAAAATATCGTAGCTGATGCATTTTTACCTTAACTTGAATCTCAT
>JASGCH010000009.1 GCA_030054245.1 Gammaproteobacteria bacterium
TAACTGGTGTAGAAGCGGGTTTGTCGTGGCAATACCAAGTGGACGAAACGGGGAGTTGGATAGAGGGTCTGGGGAATATTTTCTTGGCTACTGCGGGCACTCACAGCTACTTGGTGCGCCAAATCGACCGTGCTGGCAATACCAGCGATGCGAGCTCTAGTCTTTCAGTAACTTATACTTCCTTGGCGACTTCTTTGTCGTTGGCTCTCCAATCAGACACAGGCTCTAGTTCCAGTGATCACCTGACTTACCTATCGTCCGTCAACATCAGCGGTTTAAGTTCTGGTTCGTCTTCAGAATATCAAGTGGACGGTACGGGTAACTGGACAACCCTTGCTATCGGTATTTCTAACTTTACTGCCCAAGTTGGCTTACACAGTTACCAAGTTAGGCAGACGGATGGTAAGGGGGAGATTACGGGATTAAGTGCGTTATTTAGGGTGGATCTAGATACTTTAGTGCCCATGGTGCCAGTTCTACAGTTAGCCAGCGATACCGGAAGCATTGCCATTGATAGGGTTACCAAGAATCCCACTATTACCGTGACGGATTTAGAAGCCAATGCGTCGTGGCAGTACCAAGTGGATGGCACGGGAAGCTGGATGATGGGAAGTGGAAGTAGCTTGTTGGCGAGTGAAGGTAGCCACGCTTATTTGGTCCGCCAAGTCGATTTTGCAGGCAATCATAGCCATCCCACTGCATTGAGTCGTATCGCGAATGGCACAGGTGGCTTTGCACTGACGGGTGCGGTGGGTGGGGGCTACAGCGGTTATAGTGTCTCGAAGGCGGGTGACATCAACGGCGATGGCTATGCGGATTTGATGGTGGGGGCACCTTACACGGGCACTAATGGAGTTGATAGTGGCACTAGTTATGTGGTGTTTGGCAAGGCTGATTGGAGCGGTGTGGCAGAGTTCAATTTGCAGACCCTAGCGAATGGCGCAGATGGCTTTGCGCTGACGGGTGAAGCTGATGGGGACGAGAGTGGCACTAGTATCTCTGGGGTGGGCGACATTAATAAAGATGGCTATGCGGATTTGATAGTAGGGGCATATGGGTCGAGCCATAATGGGATTGGTAGTGGCACCAGCTATGTGGTGTTTGGCAAGGCAGATTGGAGTGGCGTGGAAACGCTAAGTTTGCAGACCATAGCAGAGGGTAAAGGTGGCTTTGCGCTGATGGGTGAGGCTGATGGGGACGGGAGCGGCAATAGTGTTTCTGGGGCGGGCGACATCAATGGCGATGGCTATGTGGATTTGATAGTGGGAGCATATGGGGCGGACAGTCATGGAGCGAATAGTGGCACCAGCTATGTGGTGTTTGGCAAGGCAGATTGGAGTGGTGTGGGAACGCTAAGTTTGCAAACCATAGCAGAGGGTACGGGTGGCTTTGCGCTGACGGGTGAGGCTGATGGGGACGGGAGCGGCTATAGTGTTTCTGGGGTGGGCGACATCAATGGCGATGGCTATGCGGATTTGATGGTGGGGGCATATGGGGCGGATAGGAATGGAGTGAATAGTGGCACCAGCTATGTGGTGTTTGGCAAGTCGAATTGGAGTGGCGTGGGAACGCTAAGTTTGCAGACCATAGCAGAGGGTACAGGTGGTTTTGCACTGACGGGTGAGGCTGGGTATGACTATAGCGGTTATAGTGTTTCGTCGGCTGGCGACATCAACGGCGATGGCTATGCGGATTTGATGGTAGGGGTACCTTTTGCGAACAGTAATGGATTTGATAGTGGCACCAGCTATGTGGTGTTTGGCAAGTCGAATTGGAGTGGCGTGGGAACGCTAAGTTTGCAGACCATAGCAGAGGGTACAGGTGGTTTTGCACTGACGGGTGAGGGTGGGTATGAATATAGCAGTGCTAGTATCTCAGCGGTGGGCGATATTAATAAAGATGGCTATGCGGATGTGATAGTGGGGGCATATTCGTCGGACCATAATGGATTTGAGAGTGGCACCAGCTATGTGGTGTTTGGCAAGGCAGATTGGAGCGGGGTGTCCTCGTTGAATTTGAGTACCATTTTGAATGGCATGGGTGGCTTTGCGCTGACGGGTGATACTGATTATGACTCCAGTGGTCGGAGTGTCTCTGGGGCGGGAGACATCAACGGTGATGGTTATGCGGATTTTATGGTGGGTGCGCCTTACGCGGATAGGAATGGAAACGAGAGTGGTACCAGCTATGTGGTGTTTGGCCAAGCGAATTGGAGAGGCACTTTGACAGCGATATTAGATACCAGCGCACCGAGTGCTTTGATCTTGGTTCTAACCGATACTGGAACTGACACTACCGATGGACTGACCAACAACTCCACCATCAGCGTCACTAGCTTAGAAACGAATGCGGTTTGGGAATACCAAGTGGATGGTACGGGGAGCTGGACGACAGGAACTGGCAGTAGTTGGTTGGCGAGTGAGGGTACGCACACTTATTTAGCCCGCCAAATTGATACCGCGGGCAATACCAGTATGAGCAGTTCGGTGTTGACGGTGATTTTAGATACAGATGTAGCAATTCCGGATTTAACTTTCTCAGATACTGGAGCCAATACTACGGATGGCATTACCACCCATTCCACTATCAGCGTAACCGGCTTGGAAGCGAATGCGGCTTGGGAATACCAAATAGACGGTACTGGGAGCTGGATGGTGGGAACTGGGAGTACTTTTTTAGCTATTGAAGGTAGCCACAGTTACATCGTTCACCAAACTGACTTTGCGGGTAATATTTCTGAGAATAGTTTGTCGCGTACCGTGGTGTTTTCTACATTGTCGGCACCTTCTATGAAATTAGATAGTTCGGTGCAGACTCTAGGGTTAGATAATTCTACATGTGTAACCTCGTCTATGACTTTGATGGAGGGTGAGTCATCTTGTCTCAACACGGTTTCTGCAGAATGGGATTGGAATTTTGGTAGTACCCTAGAGCAGAGGGTGCTTACTTTAAGCGACATGGATAGCTGGGGACCTGTGGCGGGCATTGACTTTAAGACTGGGATCCTAGGAGGTTTGCAATGGGCGAGCCTAGTTGGAGTGGATACTGTTGGGGATGGTTTTAGCGACAATCTAGGGGTTGCCGTTGATTTAGATGCTTGGAGTGCAACATTTGAGGGTGCTACAGACAGCAAGGTACACGGCAATCAACCAAGCGGGACCAACTGCATGGATATGTCTGGGTTAGGGCATGAGGATGTTTTATATCTTGGAATGCATGGTGAAAATGGAGATAACCTAGTTGGCATATCTTCCCCATGGAATACATTGGAGATACCAAGACCCTTTATGATAAACGACTACTTGCGTGTTTTATAAGACTGTTGCTAAAAGTCTTGACATCGTTACCATGAGTCATTATTTAGACAGATTATTGGATGGGGAGTTGGTGGAGTGGCGGGCGCTGGGGGAGGTACTTGTTCGAACTAAGGGCACAAAGATCACTGCGGGTCAGATGAAAGAACTTCATAAAGAGGGTGCCTCGGTGAAAATTTTCGCAGGTGGTAAAACTGTTGCGTTTGTCGATTTCCCAGATATACCTGAAAAAAATGTCAATCGCGAACCATCCATTATCGTAAAGTCTCGTGGCATTATTGAATTCGAGTATTACGACAAACCGTTTTCTCATAAAAACGAAATGTGGTCGTAGCACTCAAAAAATCACGGAATCAATATCAAGTATGGTTGTCATTTTCTAAAATTGAATGAACTGCACTTTCAGAACATTGGCAGTAAAATGCAAATGCCTCAAATGGCAACCCCTGATACGGATAAATTTCAAATGCCCATTCCCTCTCTTACCGAACAAGCCCGTATCGTCGCCATCCTCGATAAATTCGATATCCTCACCACCTCCATTACCGAAGGCTTGCCGCGCGAAATGGAGCTTCGCCAAAAACAATACGAGTACGACCGCGATTTACTGCTGGGCTTTCCTAAGAAGACTTTGGCACCAGCCGATGGTGCAAAAGTCTTAGCATTGTTCTAAATATACAAACAATCATTTTGTCATTGATCCCGTTAGATGGGCAGATTTTGTATTAAAATGACGGTTGCGGTTCGGTCTCACTGCAACCTGACTAGGTTATGCGGTTTGTCTCGGACGAGTATCCATTCGGCTGGGAGCGAAGTCTAAGCTTGGTCGTTAGGATAGTTCATGGCACATAGGTCTTTTAAAATCCGTGTTTTAATGGGTCTTCATCAAGTATTTTTACAAAATAAACTTATGTCACAAATTCTGACGCGTTTTGGGTCTTTAGAGGATTACGAAAAGGGACGGGTAGAGGCTATTTCGGATGATGTCAAACACTATGCTTTTTCCAATTGTTATGATATTGCCAAACGAGCTAAACCGTACGAGCGAGTGGTGTTTGGCATCAATCAAATCTATGTACTGGAAGTGGTGCGTGCCGAGGGGGTTTCTCCTTGGTATCATTGTGCACACGATGAGTTTGTTCTCAATATGGATAATAAGGCGGTTGAAGTGCATTTGATGGAACTATCTTCTGGGCAAAGAATGGTTGACCCAGAAAAAAATGGAGCGGTGTTATTGCACGATGAACCTCTTGGGAAAAAGATGGGTTGGATCAAAATAGGTCGTGGTCATCAAGCGATGCTACCTAAAAATCGAGCGTATCAATTTCGGGCAGTGGAAGCTAGTGTTCTCATTATTCAAACTTGTAAGGGCGAGTTGTCGGTAGAGCGGTGGGCGGAGATTTGTCAAACGCACTAAAACACGGCAGTGCCTGCAAAGTCGAACAAGTATTTTACTAACTTCAAGACGGTTGCACCAGCCAATGGTACAACCGTCTTGCTTCTAACTTATTAACCAAGCAATCGATTGAAGATGAATACAACCCATACCTTACCAGATACGACGACTGGTTACACACATTTTAACTTAGGGTCTTTTGGCTTTCGCCGGGACGAGTATTTTGCACATATTACTTGGAGCACACGCAGTGGCCAGCCCATGTCGCACACCATGGATGTTCGAGCTTTTTTGGCGGCTTTGATGCGAGATGTGGCTTGGGGGTTTTTTTATGGAGGCGTTAATTTTGACGATGTCTTAGGTACGGTGAATCACTACCAATCGGTCGATTTACAAGCTGGAGCATTTAATGCGTCTTTTAAGAAAGCAGGAGTTGATTTATTAGAAAATTTTTCCACTGCGGATATTAAGCAGGTGTTTGAGGAGATGTTGGACGATTGGACAAACACCGGCTTTGATCCGTTTGCCGCACCGCAAGAAACTGGCTTAGCGTATGGTAAAAAGCAGGGGCATAATCGTCCGGCAATCACCAGAGCGCGCGAGTTGGCGTCGCGTTGCGTGGGTTTGGCTGGAGATTTACCTTTGCGTACGGATGAACGCGGTGCCCCAGTGAATCGGCAGTTTGCGGATGTACCACAAGATGTTCCTGAACTTCACCCTGAACCCGGGTTTGAACAAGAAGTCCACGCTTTTAATTTGTTTGCCTTTTTGAGTCGCTCACAAGTTACTTGGAATCCGTCGTTTACCAGCGTGGTGAAATACAGTTATATGTGCCCAACCACAGAAGAACACATCTTGCCGATTTTGCACTCCAATGATAGAGTGGAGTGGTTTTTTCAAATGAGCGACAGCATCGATTGGAATTGTACGCATAAAAACACTGGGGAACCTTTGGCGCGGGTCTTGATGCGTGCGGGTGATATGGCGGCAATGCCCGCCTATTGTCGTCATCAAGGGTTTAGTCCTAAACGCTCGATGTTATTGGTTTGGGAAAATGGTTCGCCAAAATTAGTGTACGAAATAGCTAATGGGGAGACACCAGAAGTCCCAGTACAATTTTAAACCAGAGTGATAAGACGGTTGCACCATTGGCTGGTGCCGCTCGGTGAGCTGTCAATGTACAAGGCTGGAGCAGTCGCCCCTAGCTTCATTTCCGAAGGTGATCATGGTGGGCGCTCCCAGTCTCGCACATCTATATGCGAGACTGGGAGCGGAAGCGCAATGGATAGCGCAACGAACTGGGTACATACATAAGGCAGTAATTTGACAGTGTAACCGATGCTCCAACCGTCTTGTGATGATAATAATGATTGATTTAAATCTGCACCATGATAGCTAAAACACAAAAATTAGGAACCACTGACTACCAAGCGTTTTGTCAGCTGTATATTGACGGTCAGTTTGTCGATGCCGAGTCGAAGGCGACTTTGGCGAGTATCAATCCTTACGATCATTCGGTGTTGACGGAATTTGCTATGGGGGACAAAGCGGATGTGGATAAGGCCGTCCATGCCGCCCAAAAAGCTTTTCCGGCGTGGAGTGGTTTACCAGCCGCCGATAGAGGTAAAATTTTGCTCAAATTGGCAGATTTGATAGAGCAGAATGCCCAAGAGCTGGCGACTATAGAGTCGCTAGACACCGGTCATCCCTTGCGCGACTCATTGGGCATCGATGTGCCTAGAACTGCGGCTACTTTTCGCTACTTTGGGGGTATGGCTGATAAATTTCAAGGTGAACAAATTCCGGTGGAGGCGGGATTTTTAAACTTTACTTATCGAGAACCGGTTGGGGTGGTTGGCCAAGTGGTGCCGTGGAATTTCCCGCTGATGTTTACCAGTTGGAAAATGGCACCCGCTTTGGCGGCTGGCAATTGTATTGTTCTAAAGCCTTCGGAGCTTACTCCGTTGACTACTCTGAAAATTGCCCATTTGATGACGCAAGCTGGCTTACCTAAGGGAGTAGTGAATATCATCCCAGGGTATGGTCATAGCGTCGGGCAATATTTAGCCGAGCATTCCGGGGTAGCTAAAATTGCCTTTACAGGCAGTACTGGAACTGGTCGCAAAATTGTTCAAGCAAGTGCTGGGAATTTAAAGAAAGTACAATTAGAGCTGGGTGGTAAGGGGGCGAATATTGTGTTTGCTGATGCCAATCTTAAAGCCAGTGTCAATGGGTCAGCTTGGTCTATTTTTCATAATCAGGGACAAGCTTGTATCGCTGGGTCGCGTTTGTTGTTGCATCACACCATTGCTGATGCCTTTTTAGACGAATTTGTGAAGTTGGCAAAGAGTATTCGTTTAGGTAATCCTTTGGCGTTGACCACTGAAATGGGACCTTTGACCAGTAGTCACCACCGCGATAGGATTTTCCAGTATGTGGATATAGGCCTAGCTGAAGGTGGGAAAATTTTATACGGTGGAACTGTGCCAGAAGATCCCGAATTGTCAAAGGGATATTTTATTAAACCAACGGTTATGGAGGCGACTTCGGCGAGTCAGCGTATCGCTCAAGAAGAAATATTTGGTCCTTTTGTTACGGTGTTGAGATTTAATGACGACGAGGAAGCTCTACATATTGCCAATTCTACGGAGTACGGTTTGGGAGGTGGTTTGTGGACCAATCAATTACAAAGGGCACACAAGTTTGCCAAAGACCTGAAGTCAGGTATGGTGTGGATCAATTGTTACAAAAGGGTTAATCCAGGGTCGCCGTTTGGGGGGGTTGGTTTGTCTGGTTATGGTCGAGAAATGGGGTTTGACGCTATGCGCGAATATACCCAAGTGAAGAGCGTCTGGGTGAATGTGGATGCCCAGATTCCACCGTATTATGTGCGCTAATCTCGAAGAGGGCGGGGGTGGGATAGACTGGTTGAGCAATAGTCTTTTATCAACGAATTGTTTATGTTGAACACACGGTTTACCTATACAGCCTTGCCTTCCCGAGTGGTGTTCGGAGAGGGGGCTCTGCAACAAGTGACCGAAGAAATCAAGTGGTGTGGCATGCACCTGCCCGTGGTTGTTTGTTCTCCAGAACAGGTGGTGTTGGCACGGGAGGTGGTAGAGTTGATAGCTCTAGGTGAGGAAAGGTTACTGCCACGAGCGATTATGCATATTCCTAAACAAACGGTGGACGAAAGTCTGGTGATAGTACAAACCCTACAAGCCGATGGCTTGGTGGCTGTGGGTGGTGGGTCGGCCATTGGATTGTGTAAAGCGCTGGCTTTGCACACGGGCTTGCCTATTTTGGCGATTCCTACAACTTACGCGGGTTCAGAGATGACACCGATTTATGGAATTACAGAAAATAATCTGAAGACCACGGGTAGAAATCCAAAAGTACTGCCTAAGTCGGTGGTTTATGACCCCTTATTGACCATGAGCTTACCCTATGCTATGAGTTTTACCAGCGCCATGAACGCGCTGGCGCATGCTTTGGAGGGTTTGTACGCTCACGATATCAATCCCGTCGTGGCTATGCAAGCTCGAACGGGTATTTCGCATTTATGGCAGGCACTGCAACAATTTTCTCAGCAACGCACGGATATTTCTAAAGAGGCTAGGAGGAGCGCGTTTTATGGTTCGTGGATGTGTGGGGCGGTATTAGGTCAGGTTTCTATGGCGTTACACCATAAGTTATGCCATATTTTGGGAGGGCATTTGAATACCCCTCATGCCTTGACGCATGCTATTTTATTGCCTCATGTTTTGTTTTTTAATCTACAGGTAGCGACACCGGCTTTAGAGCAAATGCAGAAGGCTATGGAATTGTCTGACCCAGTCAAAGCCTTGTATGAATTGCTTGAAACCAGTGGTATTGCTTATAAGTTGTCTCAGTTGGGTATAGAATTTGCACAACTTGATGAAATTGTTGAATTGTCGTTGATGGCACCTTATCCAAATCCAAGAAAATTAGAGAAGGAGGGAGTGCGTCAATTGTTATATAATGCTTGGCGTGGGGGCTTACCCTGTGCTTGAGCTCGGTGCATGCTTAGACCGTCATGTTGAAGGTTCAATGACGCGAACTGCCGAGTAGTTTGCCATTAGCAGAATGTATGGAGGGTTGATTGAAGGGTGACTTGCGTCAATCGGTTATTTGGTATAGTCTTGGGACTGTGAATCCGAGGGTGCAACGGTCTTGTCTTAGGTTTATTTAATTTTTATGAAGGAGCGAATATGAAAATTTCGAGAAGGTCTTTGAGTCGAGGAGTGGTGATGTTAAGTTTACTGACTGGGTTGTCGGGTTGGGTCTGGGCCGCGGATGTCGTAAAAATTGGCTTTGTCTCGCCACAGACGGGTCCCTTGGCTCCTTTTGGTGAAGCTGATAAATGGGTGATTGATAAAATGAAAGCTGAACTTAAAAATGGTATTCAAATTGCTGGCAAAAAATATACTGTTGAAATTATCTTAAAAGATAGCCAATCGAGTCCCAACCGCGCAGGTGAAGTGGCCAGCGATTTAATTTTGAAAGACAAGGTGTCTTTGATTTTAACCGCGGGAACGCCGGAAACTGCCAACCCCGTTAGCGATGTAGCTGAGCTCAATCAAATACCCGCAGTATCTAGTGTTGTTCCTTGGCAACCTTGGTTTTTTGGCCGCAAGGGTGACCCGGCTAAAGGGTTTAATTGGACTTACCACATGTTTTGGGGTTTAGAAGATGTCATTGCCAATTTTACGAATGGTTGGAAAAGTGTGAAGACCAACCAAAAAGTGGGTGGTTTGTTTCCTAACGATGGTGATGGGAATGCTTGGGGCGACAAAGAATTAGGGTTTCCTAAACCTTTACAAAGTTTGGGGTTTAGCCTGACCGACCCTGGGCGTTTTCAAAATGGTACCCAAGATTTTAGCGCTCAAATCTCGGCCTTCAAAAAAGAAGGTGTAGAAATTGTAACTGGTGTGGTTATTCCACCTGACGCGAAGACTTTTTTAACCCAAGCCAAGCAACAGGGATTTAATCCTAAAGTGGTTACTTTGGGCAAAGCTTTGTTGTTTCCTACTGCTATTGAGGCTTTGGGTGATTTAGCCGATGGATTGACCACAGAAGTCTGGTGGACACCCTCTCACCCTTTTAGTTCTAGTTTGACCAAACAATCGGCTAAAGCCTTGGCTGATGATTACGAAACTTCTACTTCTAAACAATGGACTCAACCCATAGGTTTTGCACATGCTTTGTTTGAAGTGGCGGTTGACTCTTTAAAACGCGCCAAATCTTTAAGCAATCAAGATGTTCGTGATGCCGTGGCGGGTACCAAATTAAAGACGGTGGTGGGTGATGTAGCTTGGGGAGGAGCTGGTCCCTTCAAAAATGTGAGCAAAACGCCCTTGGTTTTAGGGCAGTGGAACAAAGGCAAGAAGTATAAATACGAGTTGACGATCGTGAATAACGAAGCGGCCAAGGCCATCCCAGTAGGGGGAACTATGCGCTTGCGTTAGATTGAGTCTTGGATAGGTGGATGGTTTTTTGATTTTTCGCTGACTTAGAAGGAGGGGGCATTGACCAGTCTTTTAAAGATTGAGGGTTTAAGTAAGAGTTACGGACTTTTAGCGGTCGTACAAGATCTGTCTTTTGAAGTTTCTGCCGGCAGTGTATTGGGCATCCTCGGTCCCAATGGTGCTGGCAAGACCACCTTGTTTAATTTAATCAGCGGGGATGTTAGACCAGATAAAGGTAAGATCATTTTCTCTTCCCAAGATATATCGTTGGCTAAACCCAGTCAACGGTGTCGTTTGGGTTTAGGTCGTAGTTACCAAATCCCTCAACCTTTTCACAGTATGACGGTGCTTGAAAATTTGTTGGTTGCGGCTTGTTTTGGCGCCAGCTTGGCTGAAAAAGAAGCCGAGCCGGTAGCGGTAGAAATATTACGCACTACCGGGCTGATGGCGTTTGCCAATTTGCCGGCGGGGCAACTATCCTTGCTAAATCGTAAACGCTTGGAATTGGCACGAGCACTCGCTACCCAACCGAAGCTTTTGTTATTGGATGAAATTGCTGGAGGATTGACCGATGAAGAAGCCAAAGTTTTGGTTGAATTATTGCTAACCATCAAGTCTCAGGGTATGACTATGTTGTGGGTAGAACATGTGGTGCACGCCTTGTTGGCATTGGCGGATTCTCTCTTGGTGCTCAATTTTGGTGTTAAGTTGGCAGAAGGCGAGCCGCAGGCTGTGATGCAAAGTGCAGAGGTGCAGAGGGTTTATATGGGGATTGATATTGATAGCTGAAAACCGGCTGAAAATGGCGATTTACGGCGTTGCCTGTTAACAACCGGCTGAAAATGGCGATTTACGGCGTTGCCTGTTAACAACCGGCGGAAAATGGCGATTTACGGTGTTGCCTGCGTTCCTCGCTCCTCGCCTATTTCCATATAGGCGTCGGAGCTCCGGTACTCGGCGCCTTGTAACTCATCCATTTTCCACTGGTTGTTTGGTTGGTTACAAGGAACAATGACCATTTTCCGCTGGTTGTTTGGTTGGTTACAAGGGACAATGACCATTTTCCACTGGTTGTTTGGTTGGTTACAAGGGACAATGACCATTTTCCGCGGGTTGTTTAATTTTTATGCGAATGGCGATTTACGGCGTTGTTAGCAACAGCCTTGTTCCCGTGCAAAAGGTTTGTAATGATTGTCTTTTTCTTTGAAAAATAGAATGAATCTTCTAGAATTGCAGGGTATTTCTGCTAGGTACGGGGAGAGTCACGCTTTGTTCAACCTAGATTTTAAGTTAGAAGTAGGTGAGACTGTTGCGGTTATTGGTGCTAATGGTGCAGGTAAATCTACATTTCTAAAATGTATCATGGGGATGATCCATTCGGTTTCGTCTAGCAAGTTTGACTACAAAGGAAAATCTTTAGTCGGCATTTCGCCTGAAGAAAGAGTGAAGATGGGTATTTCCTTAGTTCCAGAAGGTAGGAGGCTGTTTCCGTCGCTGAGTGTCGAAGAGAATTTATTGGTTGGGGCATGTCGCAATGGTCCATGGAACCTATCAGCCATTTATGACTTGTTTCCTATTTTGCAATCTAAACGCACACAAAGGAGCACTCAATTATCCGGTGGGCAACAACAAATGGTGGCCATAGGACGATCTTTAATGAGCAATCCTGAGGTATTGTTGTGCGACGAACTTTCCTTGGGTTTGGCTCCGATTGTTATTCGAGAAATATATGAATCTTTAGGGAAAATTGTGCGATCCGGCTTGTCTGTGGTGATTGTGGAACAAGATATTACGATGGCTAAAAAGATGTCGCAAAGATTGTATTGCTTTCAAGAAGGGCGTGTGACTTTAGTCAGTCGCTCCGATGAGGTGCAGATGGCTGAAATCAAAAAAGCTTACTTTGGCAGATGATGGAAATATTGACTAGTAGCATCATGTTGGGCGGAGTGTATGCACTCTTTGCAATGGGTTTGTCTTTGATGTTTGGTGTCATGCGCCTGACCCATATTTCACATGGTGACATCGTGGTGCTAAGTGGCTTCATACTATGGTTTTGGTGGCAGTCAGGCGTACCTCTTTCGTTGGCGCTCATTTTAAGTCTGATTTTGGTAGGTATATTGGGGTTTCTATTACAAAAATATATACTCAATGATGTGCTGGGTAATGATCCGCTACCATCTTTGGTGTGTACTTTTGGTCTATCTATTATCATACAAAACCTATTGTTAGAAGCATTCACCTCTAACCCTAGGTCGGTAGAAGTTGCCGAGTTGAGTACACAAACTTGGCAAATAGGTGAATCTTGGAGTGTGGGAATCTTACCTTTGATGATTTTTTTAGTGGCGTTGCTGGTAACTTTTGTACTCCAGTGGATTTTTCATGCCACTCGGTTGGGGCGTGCGTTTAGAGCGGTGTCTGATGATCCGGAAATAGCCGCGATTATGGGGCTATCATCTCGGAAAATTTATGCTTGGGCGACTAGCTTGGCTTTTATCGTGGTGGGGATAGCCGGCGCTTTGCAAATTGTGCGCACGACGGTGTCGCCAACCGATGGAAATTTTTATTTACTTTACTCTTTTGAAGTGGTTATCATGGGGGGGATGGGAAGTTTTTGGGGGACATTTGCCGCCGCCATGTTGTTGGGCTTGGTGCAACAAATTGGGTTTAGAATTGATCCTGGTTGGGGTATTTGGGGTGGACATTTGTTTTTTTTATTATTTTTGTTATACCGACCGTCGGGAATGTTTCCCAAAACTGTGTCGTAACTCAGGTAAGACCGTTGTAACAGTCTTGCCGATGGTGCAACAGTCTTGTTATGCGTATTTTTATATATGACAGACTTATCTTTTAGCATTATTAGGCATGCCAGCTACCACAAGCTTTTGTCCATAGTGGGAGGTGTCCTATTGCTTTTTATTATGGCTATGCCATGGTGGGGCGATTCCAATTGGATGCGGGAATTTGTACAATTTTCTTGTTATTTGGTGTTTGCTTTGGCGTGGAATTTATTGGCGGGCTATGGAGGTATGGTAAGTATTGGTCAGCAAGCCTTTTTAGGTTTTGGGGGCTATACGATCTTAATTTTGGGGAATTTTTTTTCTGTCAATCCGTTTCTTGCGATTCCCTTGGCGGGATTAAGTGCTGGATTGCTGGCCTTCTTTTTGGCGAAAGTAACTTTAAGACTACAAGGAGGGTATTTTGCCATCGGCACTTGGGTGGTCGCAGAATTGGTTAGACTGTCTTTTGCCAATATAACGATCTTGGGGGGAGGCTCCGGCACTTCGCTTACTGCACTGCGGGAAGTTGATAAATACACGAGGGAAGCCTGGACTTTTTGGTCGGCTTTGATGGTGGTGGTTACGGTTATTCTATGGGTATTCTTCTTTTTGCGTAGCAAACAGGGCTTAGCGTTATTGGCCATCAAAGATAACGCAACAGCCGCGCAGACACAAGGAATAGAAGTGGACGCCATGAAGACCTTGGTTTATGTTATAGCTGGTATTTTTGCTGGATTGGTTGGGGCAGTTTATTTTATTGGCAATATCCGCATCAGTCCTGACGCGGCTTTTAGCGTAAACTGGACGGCTTTTGCCATAGTCATGGTGGTGATTGGAGGTATAGGAACTATTGAAGGTCCTATTCTAGGGGCTTTGATATTTTGGGTACTTACTAAGTGGTTTAGTGATTATGGGAGTTGGTATCTGATTGGCTTGGGCACCCTAACCATCGTTTTTACGATGGTGTTTAAAAAGGGGGTATGGGGTTACTTATCTGCTAAAAAACAATGGTCAATTTTTCCAATTTATCGAAAGTTCAAAGTGTCATCATTCAAGGTTTAACTTGCTAAATGAAAAATAGGCTCACTGAAAAAGTCTTAGAATCTTTTTCGCGGATTTCGCATCCACGACATAAAGAGGTACTCTTATCTTTAATCAAACACTTACATGCTTTTGCTCAGGAAGTAGATTACAGCCCTCGGAGTGGGAAATGGGTGTGGATTTTTTAACTCAAACAGGTCAAATGTGTGATGATAAAAGGCAAGAATTTATATTATTGAGTGATATACTGGGGTTGTCCATGCTGGTAGTGGACATCGATGAATCTACAAATTCGCATGACCAGACGAATCTACCAGCGACTTTAGCCACGGTGCTCGGTCCTTTTTACGCTATTGAATCACCGAGAATGAATGACGGTGACGATGTTACACAAGGAGCTCAGGGGAAAAAATGTAGGGTATCGGGTAGCGTGAAAAACCAACAAGGACAAGCGATTGGTCAGGCCAAAATTGAAGTTTGGCAAGCCGATGAAACTGGGTTGTACGATGTACAAGTAGGTAATGAGACTTACGCTCGAGCACATTTTTATAGCCAACCTGATGGACGGTTTTCGTTTCAATCGATTCTACCTGAACCTTACCCTATACCAGTGGATGGACCCGTAGGTCGGTTATTACGCTATGCTCATCGACCTCCATGGCGGCCAGCTCATTTGCATTTCAAAATCCAAGCTGTTGGGTATAAGCCACTGATAACGCATATTTTTCGTCAAGATAGTCAGCATTTAGACGAAGATCCAGTGTTTGGAGTGAAAGACAGTCTTATTGCAGATTGGGCAATCGATAGCCAAGGTGTTTATCATGTTCATTATGACTTTGTGTTGTCGCATTCCATAGCTATTGGAATATAAAAAAACGGTTGCACCCGGGTTCCCTGCGACTGGTCACACTACTGCGTTGCCGCGTCTAGCCTCCAGATGAGCTTGGCATTCCATTTGAAAGACTGTTTTGCACCATCGGTTACGCCGCCACTGTCAAATTACTGCGTTATGCGGTACTTACCAGAGAATAATCCTCTTCGGAAATGAAGCTGGGGGCGACTACTCCAGCCTTGTACTTTGACAGCTCACCGAGCGGCACCAGCTGATGGTGCAACCGTCCTTTCATGATAAACTGGGCATGGACTTTGATGAGCGCCATATAAATGACTCTGTAGGCGTGGTATTTCCTCTTCATAGTTCCAAAAAATCTTTCCATCACGAAACGCATTTTAGCTATCTCCCGATTAACCGCTTTCTCCTCTTCCGATAACTTCCTGCTAGCCTTGTAAAGACTATTGCACAACCGGCTACACTGCCAAATTACTGCGTTATGTATGTGCCCCAGTTCGTTGCGCTATCCATT
>JASGCH010000010.1 GCA_030054245.1 Gammaproteobacteria bacterium
TTTACCATCCATTTAAGGATTAATAACTCATTCAAATGGAATGACAAAAAATTTAGCAACCCGATAATTGACCTCTCCAAAAATCATAACTCCAATTTTTGGCAAACACTTGACATGCACTGTCATTGTTTCCTAAACCAAGGATCAACCATTAGATTTATCCTCCATTGCGTAATTTTTCAATATCCTTAACAGTTACTCCTGTGTACTTTACAATCTTTTCATTTAATTCACCATCCTCGATCATATTCCTTGCAATTTCAATCTTACCTTCAATCTTACCTTTTTGGATACCGAGTGCTTCGCCTTCAGCTTTTGCTGTATTTATAACATCTTTATCTCTTACAAAGTTTATCAAATAGTTTTCATAACCATCCCTTTCTTCTTTGGTTAAATTCATGAGATTTAATTTTTCAACTGCTTTATCTATGTTTTTTGATACGGAACCCGGTGCCACTTGATTGTTTTTAAATATATAGATCCATTCATCAATACTGTTCTTTATAGTATTTTTAAACCGCTCAACGGTTATTAAATAATATTCTGGAAATATATTTCTTTCTATCAGTTTAAATAAGAGAAACAAGCGAGCCCTGTTCCTTTGTTTGAGCATGGCAAGAAAATTTTTTTCTACTGCGGAATCCAAGTTTATTGAAAGTACCGCACTACAAGACTGCTAAAATTCGATGAGGGGCTCTGAATGAGATTTTTTGAGACTTTTGAACAGTCTTGGTATTTAGATGAGACTTTTTGTACCATCGGTTTTGCCGCAACTGCAATACCAAACGACGAAGTTATGGGGTTCACCCTGAGTGATCATCTTCGGAAATGAAGTTGGTTGCGCATTCCCTCCAGCCTTGTAATTGGGTAGCTCATCCAAACTTATGCACAGGTCTTAGGATTTAGATATGCCCTACTTTGTCCGGAATATGGTAAAAACTTGGATGCCGGTAGATTTTATCTGCGTTTGGGTCAAACAACATTTCTTTGTTGTCCGGCAAAGAGGCATGGATATCGACTGAACGCACCACCCAAATACTGACTCCTTCTTGGCGTCTGGTATAAACATCGCGGGCGGCTTTGATGGCGTGCTCCGCGTCGCTGGCGTGTAAACTGCCACAATGTTTGTGCTCGAGACCAGATTTACTGCGAATAAATACCTCCCACAAAGGCCAGTCGCTGAGTTGAACTGGCGGTTGGGTGGTGTGATCAGAGTTATTTTTGCTCATAACTTACCTTTTATAATGAAGCCGTTGGATGGCCTGCGTGTTTCTGTGAGTACGCCAACGCGGCTTCACGAAACCATTTTCCTTCTTCCCAAGCCTGCTGGCGCGTCGCCAATCTCTCTTGGTTGCAGGGTCCATCACCTTTCACGGTGTTCCAAAATTCCTCCCAATCGATCGCTCCAAAATCATAGTGTGCGCGTTCTGGATTCCAACGCAACTTCGGGTCGGGCAAGCTTACTCCTAAAATGTCTGCTTGAGGGACTGTTGCATCGATAAACTGTTGTCTTAATTCATCATTGCTGATGCGTTTGATGCCAAAACGGGAGCTCTGCTCAGTGTGTTGGCTAGCAGAGTCGGGGGGACCGAACATTGCCAAACATTTCCACCACCAACGGTTGACCGCATCTTGTACCATGGCTTGTTGCTCTTGGGTTCCCTGCATCATAGTCATCAACAATTCATAACCTTGTCTTTGATGAAAGGATTCTTCTTTACAAATACGAATCATCGCACGGGCATAAGGTCCATAAGAACACCGGCACAAGGGAATTTGGTTCATGATAGCGGCACCATCGACCAGCCAACCAATCACCCCAACATCTGCCCAAGTTAAAGTTGGGTAATTAAAAATGGAACTGTATTTTGCTTTACCCGTTAATAAATCGTCGATCAATTTATCACGGTTGACACCCAAAGTTTCACAAGCGCTGTAGAGGTACAAACCATGCCCCCCTTCGTCTTGCACCTTGGCCAATAAAATCACTTTCCGGCGCAAGCTGGGTGCTCGACTAATCCAATTGCCTTCGGGCAACATCCCCACTACCTCGCTATGGGCATGCTGGCTAATTTGACGGATTAAAGTTTTTCGATAGTCTTCCGGCATCCAATCCTGTGGCTCAATTTTTCCCTCATTTTCTATGGTGGCATAAAATTTTTGCTCTAAAGCACCTAGAGGTAACGAACTTACATCTGGGGATGTTGATAAATCCAAGGCTTGTGTGTACATAGTGGGTTCATAAATTAGTCAAGGTATTCTAAAAAAGCCGAATTATTGGGTGTACCGCAAACCACGATTCCCTTTTGTTTCAGAAATAAGATATAAAAAATAGCTACTTATGGGTTAATACTAGGAACATTTTATTCATCTAAAGAGGTGTGCCCTTGGTTTTTTGAAGCTCTAAGGGAAGTAGATGGCTAAGCACCTTTTGCGTTACAATTAAATGGTAGATTTTTTATTATTGTATTTATTGTACCATGAACAAACCCACAATATCCAAACATGAGGTTGATCAGGTTGATCAAATTGTCCACATCGCTCCCATTGTTATTCCAGTATTGGGAGGAATGCTCATGTTTTTATTAGCGTTTATAGCAGTGTTTGTGGCTTAAGTTTAAGTCGTTTAGCAGATACGATAGACCTCATTCCTATTTAAGATCGTTGTGCTTTTGATGGTCTATCGCCTTTGGTACTTGTAGTCATTTCTTAAACTTACTCCTATCATGAGTCCTCTCAATTTCCCCTCCTACCCCATACCTCAAGGAGTTCGCCAATGGGTAGAAAAAATTTATCACTTATGTCAACCTCAGCGCATCCATTGGTGCGATGGTAGCCAAGCCGAATTTGATTTTTTAAGTGCTCAGCTGGTACAGAGCGGGACATTCATTCCACTGAATCCAGACAAACGCCCCAATTCCTATTTGGCACGGTCGCATCCTAGTGATGTTGCAAGAGTTGAGGATAGAACTTTTATTTGCTGTGAACATCCAGAAGATGGTGGATCCACCAACAATTGGTTCCATCCTGTGGAAATGCAAAAAATATTAGATCAACTGTTCCACGGCTGTATGCAGGGGAGAACTTTATATGTTATTCCTTTTGCCATGGGACCATTGGGTTCGCCTTATACTCGTTATGGGGTGGAGTTTTCAGACAGTCCGTATGTGGTCGTGAACATGAAGTACATGACGCGCATGGGTCAGGAGGTCTATGCTTATTTAACCGATGCCACTGACTTTGTGCCCTGTATCCACAGCGTTGGTGTGCCTTTAGCCGAAGGTGAAAAGGACACACCTTGGCCGTGTAATGACACCAAATACATTGTACACTTCCCAGAAAAAAAACAGATTTGGTCTTATGGTTCGGGTTATGGTGGAAACGCCTTATTAGGAAAGAAATGCTTTGCTCTACGCATCGCTTCTACTCTCGGCAGAAAGGAAGGTTGGTTGGCCGAGCACATGTTGATTCTTGGTGTTACCAGTCCAGAAGGGAAAAAATACCATTTTGCTGGAGCTTTCCCTAGTGCTTGTGGGAAAACCAATTTTTCCATGCTGGTGCCTCCGAGTGACTTTGCCGGTTGGAAAATTACTACCTTGGGTGATGATATCGCTTGGTTGTATATTGATGCTCAAGGGCGATTGTCTGCCATCAACCCAGAAGCTGGCTATTTTGGAGTGGCTCCTGGCACCAATCAATCGACTAATCCCAATTGTATGCTGAGTCTTCGGGAGAATGTGATTTTTACCAATGTGGCTTTAACCACGGAGGGTGATGTTTGGTGGGAGGGTATGTCGCCAACCCCACCCAAGGAATGTATTGATTGGCAGGGGAACCCTTGGACTCCAGATTGTGGACGCAAGGCCGCTCATCCCAACGCTCGTTTTACCGTAGCCGCAGGCAACAACCCTAGTTTGGATGAACAGTGGGAACAGGCGGTACCTATTGATGGAATTATATTTGGTGGGCGTCGTTCTACCACGATTCCTCTGGTTACACAAACACTTTCATGGAATGAAGGAGTTTATTGGGCTTTAACCATGGGTTCAGAAACCACAGCCGCGGCTATGGGAACACCAGGTATCGTTCGTCGTGACCCATTTGCTATGTTGCCTTTTTTGGGATACAACATCAAGGATTATTTGCAACATTGGTTGGCCATCGGTCAAATTTTAGCCTCAAAGCAGACTCAGCCACTGATCTTTGGCGTGAATTGGTTTAGGCGAGATGAAAAAGGTCAATTTTTATGGCCAGGTTTCTCAGAAAATATGCGTGCTATCAAGTGGATGATAGATCGTATTGATCATCAAGTTGAAGGTCAACTTACCCCCTTAGGCGTAAGTCCTAAGTACTCTGAAATCCAATGGGGAGCCCAAGCTTTGTTGAGTGCCAATGTATTTGAAAACCTCATGGCTATCAATAAAGCAGAATGGGATCAGGAACTTGATCTGCACAAAACCTTTTTAAAGCAGATTTCTTCCTCTCCTCTACCTACTATTTCTGGTATATTTACCCAGTTGGAGGAAAGACTGGGAGCTTTGGGTTAAGATGAATGGCTAAATAACTGCGGAACATGGCGATTTACGGTATGGCCTCTGTTCCTTCGCTCCGCTTTGCTATCCATGGTACCTCCGCTCGCTCAGCGCCTAGTAACTCCCCCTTGTCAGCGGTGTTGCTTAAACGGGGTGAGTACCCAAATTCCTGCGTTTATAGTCTTTTCTCTCGTGCAAGACGCCTTTATTTTGGCCATCATAAGCTATCAACAAAAACAAATAGGTCTGCACCATTTGAGCCTACTTTACTACCGCTCAGAGCGCATCCAAGCCCTGGTCACGGCTCGATGTCAACAATACCGTTTACAGCACTTACAAGCTGATATTTTTCAAGAATTGGCCATTTTATTTAGCACTAAGTTGATTCATAAAATAATCAATGCCACCGAAATCTATAGAGTGTTATCGGTAGCTTGTCATCATCTGGTACGCAATCAGGCACGCAAAAAAACTGAAATTCTTACTGATTTACAAGAACTTGAACACTTGCCTAATCATGAAGATACTTGGGTATTAGCCAACAGGCATTGGCAGAATCGCCAGCAAATTCAGCTGGAACACCAGTTCATACAAACTGATCTACTTGAAATACCTAATGTCAAACGGATAAATACCCAAAGAACTAAGTACTTCACCGACGAAGCGCATAAAATGGTATTTATCAAAGAGTCTTTGGGACTGGAAATTGCCGAGTTTGCCAAAGCACTCAATATCCCTGCCAACACTTTAGCCGCCTACCTAAGTTTTAGAGTACGAAAAATTCCCCCAGATCTCTTAGCCAAGTGCCATGCACTGTTTGATTGTCACGCGGCAACCCGGCTAAGCACTGAATATTTAAGATCACAAACTATGTCCACGATTTTGAGTGATTGGTATTCTGCATTGCAAAAAGGAAAAAAAATACAAAAAGAGTATGGGATGGTGCGAAATTTAGCACGGATCTTAGCCGTACAAAGGTCAACCGTTTGGCGTTGGTACCATAAAAAGCCAAGCTTACCCACACTTTTAAAATATCATCAAGTGGTTTTGGAAATGCTCAACCCTGAAGACCGGCAGTTTAGTAACCATCTGCAGAGTTAAATGTCTATCCTACCAGAAGACTGTTGCACATCACCGAGCGGCACCAACCGATGGTGTAAAGGTTTTTATTCTGATAATTTTTTACGGATCACCAATTGAATATTCTCTTGACCCAACTTGATATGGTGTAAGCGTACCCCCCAATCATCACTATGCGGATCAATTTTATCGCTCTTTGAAATGCGTGCCACCAACTGAACTTCATTAACTTGACTGAGTTTACGGTTTGCTACAAGGGACAAGCTATCGTCCAAGCGAAAAGCGTACGGCAGTTGGTGCAGAGAAATTTTTTTAACAGCTAAAGGCATACCCGAATCTGCGGTATTATTCAGCGCGTAGATAAATACAAATTGATCTGGAGACAACTGACTTAATATACTTTTATCTATAGTTAAGTTGCCAGAAATGAAAGCGTATGGGCTGTTATTGAGGCTCACGGTGGCTTGCTCTATAGCTTGTTGTAGCAAAGCAAATTCCTCATCGTTAGGTTTTACTTGAGTTTGTGCTTTTGTCCAAAATTCTATCGCTTGGCGGTGCTTATTCTCGGTATAACTGGCCTGCCCGGCTAACCACAAACCACCTATGTGGTCGGGAATCTGGCTCAAAACGGATTGAATTATTTTCCATGGCTCACCTGCGAACGAACCTTGTTGAAACTGCGCCAGACTCTCCGCGAGTTGAATTTGAATGTCAGGATTATCTTCGATAGTCAAAGATTTCACAAACGCTTCTTTGGATTTCTCCCATTGCCCTAGGGTATGACGAATTTTACCTAAAAAAGCATAAGCCTCGGCCCGATCCATTGCATTGGTGGGTTCATTAATGGCCAATCTCGCGTCTAATTGCTCAGCAAGTTGATTTAACTTTTCAGGAGTCATCTGCTCTTTTTGAGCACTAGGATGATGGTCAATGGCTTGTGGGGTTCCATACTTTAAGTAGAGACCTATGGCAACTACCGGAAGCATAAAACTTAATACCCAAGACATTGATTTATTAAATTTAACCATGGCTGATATGGAGGGTAGCTGAGACACCATGGAGTCTTTAGCAGCCCCTTCCGGGGCGTGCAAGGACTCTGGGCTCTGACTCAAATTATGGCTAGGCTTTAACACCCGCCAATAACTCCATAGCACTCCTAATAGAGTAAGTAAAACTAAAAAGATAAAAACCCACAACATTCCAATAAATCTCTTGTTACAAAACTATGTCAACGCGTACTGCCGTACTTGGTTGGGAAACTATGCTAGTAGCTCCTTAAAAAAACAAAATTATTCTGCTACACCCTTAGCTTTCGACTAGAATTATACTTCCTTTCAAAAAACCGTTGCTAGACACCTACAAAGCTAAATGGTTGCGTTATGCGGTGCACCAAGAATAACCACTTAAAGACTGATGCACCATCGGCTGGTTGTGCTGTGCTAAGCCTTATATTTTGGTAGCTCGTCGAGCACTGTACCAGCCGTCGGTGCAAAGGTCTCATAGTATTAATGGTTTGCTTATTTCTCCTTACAAAATGTTTACTGGTATTATAAGAAACTTGGCTTATCTTACTGAAATTAGCCACTTAGACCTAGAGGGTGGTAAAAAAATAACCATTCAAAGTGACTCTGGCTTTTTACAAGATGTTGTTATAGGTGCTAGCATTGCCGTCAATGGAGCCTGCTTAACAGTTACAGTGATCGACCACCTTACCCAGCAGTTTCAATGTGAAGTGTCTGTGGAGACATTAGCCAAAACCACCGGTTTTACCCAGTTAGGACCTGTTCATGTAGAAAAATCCCTTAAATTACAAGATACTGTAGATGGACATTTGGTTTTAGGGCATATAGACTGTAGCGCCACAATACACCACCTCATCGCTTTGGCAGAGAGTCACCAATTGTCTTTACAAATACCCCAACAATGGGCAAGCTTGGTGGCGTATAAAGGTTCTATTGCGGTGCATGGTGTGAGTTTGACGATCAACGCCTGCCACGACTATGCACACTACACCCTCATTGATATCAATTTAATTCCACATACTTTTGAAAATACAAACTGTAAATTTTGGCAAAAAGGGCAGTTGGTGAATATTGAATTTGATCCTCTGGCGCGTTACTGCCAAAGGATTTTATCTTTGAATTCGTTGCACCGCGAGCTCCCCTAGCGACTAAGTTGGTGCGACCAAATCCCAGTGGAATTTGGATGCAAGGTGCCATGCTCAACGCACAGCTTGCTGATGCCATCAGGCTGACAGTCGTCCCTTCCCCGGACTTTTTACAAAACCATAGATGTGAGGCAAATCGATAGAGGCAAACTGTTGCATAGTGATGGTCCAAACTCCTGATTCAAAGTATTCAAAAGCCGCATAAGTATCAAGGGAATGAATCAACCCCAAACCCAACTCCCCAGCTAAATACATATAGCCGTTTTCATCGACAACCAGCTGTGTAAAATGAAACGCCATCTTAGTATGGGTATAAACTTCACCATTCGCCTGTACTCGTAAAATCCAAGGGGCCACTGCTAATTCCACAAAGACCCTTTGGGGACCATTTTGAAAATACCAACTTCCCTCTGCATCTACGGTATAATTTCGCTGAATAAATCTAACTAAAGCGGGGTGATAGATGCGACTTTTTTGCCTTGTATCTAAGTTATTTGGGGCCGTATGCCAATCGCCTCTGGCGTCTAAATGCAACCATCCATAACAATCGGGTACTTGGGGCCACTTCAGCATGGCTTGGTGGACGATGTCATCCATAATAGTTTATTAATAAATAAAGTTTATTCAAAATTTCCCATCTAACTTTCTAAGAAACCTAGTAGAATAAGCAGGTGCTAAAAGTGCATTCCATTATAAAGCCAAGACTATGGTGCAACAGTCTTAGGATGGTGGTGAAAAATATGGGGAGCTTCGTCTTAAATCGCCATTTGGGCGGTTGCCAAACTTTGTCCAGTATTTGGGTCGTGTCAAAAATTATTCATCTGATCTATAGTTGATATGCAAAGTCCAGCCATCCCGGCCTTAGAACTTCGAGGCATAAGTAAACAATATCCTATGGTTTTAGCCAATGACCGTATTGATTTGCAAATCTTTGCTGGTGAAATCCACGCGGTCTTGGGTGAAAACGGTGCGGGTAAATCTACGCTCATGAAAATAATTTACGGCATCGTTCATCCAGACGCCGGGGACATCCTGATTGCTGGCAAATCCATCAAAATTCAATCACCATGGCATGCTAGAGATTTGGGCATATCCATGGTATTCCAGCATTTTAGCTTGTTTGATACTTTAACGGTAGCAGAAAATATTTGGCTGGGTTTAGACAAATCGTTGGATCTATCGACCATTAAAACCCAAACGCGAAAAATTTCTAACACTTATGGGTTAGAAATTGAGGTGGACCGAATTATTCATACCCTAAGCGTAGGGGAAAGACAACGAGTTGAGATATTAAGGGCGTTACTCAGCAAACCCAAAATTTTTATTTTAGATGAGCCCACCTCGGTGCTTACACCACAGGCTGTGGAAAAATTATTTGTGGTTTTGCGTCAATTGGCTTCTGAAGGTTGTGCGATTGTTTATATTAGCCATAAGCTACACGAAATTCGTAGCTTATGCCAGCGTTGTACCGTATTGCGTAATGGTCGAGTCACTGGTCATTGTGACCCGCGCCAAGAAACCAATGCCTCGCTTAGCGTCTTGATGATAGGCCAAGAAGCTCATTCTTTACCAGAAAGAACACAAAACCTAGGAGAGCCAGTCTTAGAAATTCAAAACTTATCGGTCCCCACTTATGAATTGTTTGGTACTCATTTGGAAAACATCAGCTTAACTTTATGCCAAGGTGAAATTGTTGGCTTGGCTGGTGTTTCTGGAAATGGCCAAAAAGAATTGTTGCAAATTTTGTCTGGGGAAAACCCCAACTCAAATAAGGGGGCTGTGTTGTTAAGGGGCGTTGACCTGCGTCACCGAGGACCTATAGAGCGCAGAAATTTAGGCCTCTATAGCATACCAGAAGAACGCATTGGACGAGGAGCAGTGCCCGGTTTGTCCTTGGCGGAAAACTTGTTATTAACCCGACACGAAGCCCTAGGCACTTGGGGTTGGATAAAGAAAGCCAAACTTAAGCAACAAGCTTTGGAAATTATAAATAAATTTAAGGTCAAAGCACCTTCTCCAGAAGCTCAGGCCAACGCCTTATCTGGGGGTAATTTACAAAAATTTATAGTAGGCCGAGAATGTGAAGCCAGCCCCCGGGTTTTGATCGTCGCCCAACCCACTTGGGGGGTGGATGTGGGTGCCGCCAATATCATCCATAATGCCTTGTTGTCATTAAGGAAGCAAGGCTGTGCCCTCTTGATTGTCAGCGAGGAATTAGACGAGTTGATGGAATTGTCAGATAGGATTTATGTACTGGCCGCAGGTAAATTATCCCCTTCCTTAAATCGAAAAGAAGCCGACTTGATGCTCATTGGCGAATGGATGAGCGGTCATTGGTCCCACCCTGCCATTGGAGTAGCATGTTAAAACTCGAACTACGACCACAACCTTCAAAGCTATGGACTTATTTCGCACCTTTTGTCGCCTTTGTCATCACGGCGCTTTTGGGATTTGGCATGTTCGCTTTTTTAGGTAGCGACCCGATCAAAGCCTTAGAAATATTTTTAGTCACACCTTTTTCTAGCTTTTATCAAATAGGTGAGGTCATGGTCAAAGCCACCCCTTTATTGATAATAGGATTGGGTTTATCTTTATGTTATCGAACCAATGTTTGGAACATTGGTGCCGAAGGACAATATTTGGTTGGTGCCATTTTTTCCTCGTTTTTTGCTTTGTATGGCGTACCTGCCCAATCCTCAGCTTGGGTTATCGTCCCTATGGTCTTGGTGGCAGGAGTTTTAGGAGGAATGTTCTGGTCGGGTATAGTGGCTTTCTTGCGCACAAAATTTAATGCTAATGAGATTTTAGTCAGTTTGATGTTGGTTTATGTGGCTTATTTTTTATTGGGTTATTTGGTTTTTGGTCCTTGGAAGGATCCACTCGGTTACAATTTTCCGCAAACTAAAACTTTTGAAAAAGTAACGCAAATTCCGCGTATTTTCTCGAATTCGCGTATGCATTATGGATTTATCATCGCCTTGGTTTTGTCTTTTTGTCTTTGGGTTCTGCTGAATAAATTTAAGTTGGGATTCGCTTTACAGGTCGTCGGTCGCGCACCTTTGGCGGCTAGATTTGCCGGATTCTCACAAAACCGGGGAATTTGGTTCGTATTGTTGTTTTCAGGTGCTTGTGCCGGCTTGGCCGGCGGTATAGAAGTTACCAGTTTATTAGGACAGCTCAACCCTTACATTTCAAGTGGCTATGGATTTGCCGCCATCATTGTGGCGTTTGTGGGGCGTTTACACCCTTTTGGCGTGATTTTATCCGCTTTACTCTTAAGTGTTTATTATATTGGTGGTGAGTTGGCTCAATCGAGATTGGGTTTACCCAAAGCCATTACTTATGTTTTTCAAGGAATCTTGTTGTTCACTTTGCTGATATGCGATAGTTTTATCCGCTACAAATTAACTTGGTTGAGAAAAAAATAAATGGAACCATACATTTTATTGCTAGCTTCCACGCTTACCGCGGGCACCGTATTGGCTTTAGCTGGATTAGGTTTACTGATTCATGAAAAGGCCGGCGTACTCAATTTAGGAACAGAGGGCATGATGTTGTGCGCAGCTTTAGCGGCGTTTGCCACGGTGGTACATACCCAAAGTTTGCTCATGGGATTTTTAGCAGGTATGCTTACCGGTTGCCTATTAGGGGGATTTTTTGGTTTTCTGGTGATTTGGCTCAACACCAATAGCTACGCAACGGGTTTGGCTTTAAGCTTATTTGGCATGGGATTTTCGGCGTTTGCAGGTCGCTCTTATGTTCAAGCCAAATTCCCCATCGCTAATCAAAACTATGATATACCTTATCTAAGCGATATTCCAGTATTGGGGGACTTATTATTTAAACAACATCCTTTGGTTTATTTGAGCGTGGTTTTGGCGATTTTTATCACTTGGTTTTTTCAAAAATCGCGCGCAGGTTTAGTCGTGCGTAGCATAGGTGAATCTCCAGAATCGGCACACGCATTGGGTTATCCGGTACGCAAAATCCGCTTGATGACGGTTTTGGCTGGGGGTGCCTTGGTGGGTTTGGCCGGTGCCTTTTTATCCACAGCCTACACCACTTTATGGGTGGAAAATATGGTGGCTGGTAGAGGGTGGATTGCTTTAGCCCTAACAACTTTTGCCACTTGGCGCTCTCTGCGTATTTTATTAGGAGCTTATTTGTTTGGCGGAGTCACTATGTTACAATTTCATTTACAAGGCATGGGTGTGCAAATTCCCAGCCATTTCTTAAGTATGATGCCTTATCTGGCGACTATTTTGGTGCTCATTGTTATATCACGCAACCCAGACTGGATCAAGCTCAATATTCCAGCTTCCATAGGCAAACCTTTTTATCCCAATTCTTAATTTATTGTATGTCCAATTTACCCACCATTAGCCATTGGATAGAGGGGCGCACTCTAGCCGAATCTCAGGGGCGTTTTTCCAAAGTGTTTAACCCAGCCCTTGGTGTAGCCACAGCACAAGTAGAACTTGCTACACGCGAGACAGTTGATAAAGCCGTGGCTTCGGCCCTAGATGCCCAAAAAGTTTGGGCACTGACCCCACCTCTGAAACGAGCACGCGTTATGGCGAAACTCAAAATTCTCCTAGAAGAACACGCTGATGAATTGTGCCGCCTCATTACCTCTGAGCACGGTAAGGTCTATCAAGACAGCATGGGTGAATTGCAAAGGGGTATTGAAAATGTGGAATTTGCCAGTTACGCTCCTGAATTATTAAAAGGTGAATATAGTCGACAAGTCGGAATGGGCGTCGATTCTTGGAGTGAATTTCATGCACTGGGGGTAGTGGCTGGTATCACGCCCTTTAATTTTCCGGTGATGGTACCCTTATGGATGTGGCCTTTAGCCGTAGTCTGTGGCAATGCTTTTATTCTTAAACCCTCTGAACGGGACCCTTCTAGTGCTTTGCGAGTCGCCCAACTGGCCATAGAAGCTGGACTGCCTCCTGGTGTATTGAATGTCGTAAACGGTGATAAAGTAGCTGTCGATGCCTTACTAGAACA
This sequence comes from Gammaproteobacteria bacterium, assembly GCA_030054245.1. Classification (GTDB taxonomy): domain Bacteria; phylum Pseudomonadota; class Gammaproteobacteria; order Burkholderiales; family Burkholderiaceae_C; genus JASGCH01. The sequence goes on from JASGCH010000010.1 coordinate 12,793, forward strand.
CCCCCAAATCAAGGCAATTAGCTTTGTGGGTTCTACCCCCATTGCCCGTTATGTTTATGCCACGGGTTGTGCACAAGGTAAACGCGTGCAAGCCCTAGGTGGAGCTAAAAACCATGCCGTCGTGATGCCAGATGCGGATATTGAACAAGCGGTTTTAGCACTGATGGGTGCCGCTTTTGGCTCTTGTGGTGAACGCTGCATGGCCATACCTTTGGTACTCGCCGTCGGCGATGAAACCGCAGACGCGGTAGTCGCCAAACTCACCGAAGAAATTTACAAAATGCGCATAGGACCTGGGTTATCTGCCAACAATTATGACATGGGACCCTTGATTACCAAAGAACATTTTGAAAAAGTTAACCATTATGTGGACTTAGGGGTGGCGGAAGGGGCGAGTTTGGTGGTGGATGGTCGAGGTTTGCAAGTCCAAGACCACGAAAATGGTTATTTTTTAGCCCCTTGCCTGTTTGATCAAGTAAAACCCAATATGCGTATTTACCAAGAAGAAATATTTGGTCCAGTCCTTGGCGTCATGCGTGTCCCCAATTTAGCTACGGCGATGGAGTTGATAGACGCCCATGAATACGGTAATGGTTGTTGTATTTTTACCCGTGATGGCGAAGTGGCGCGTTATTTTACCGACAAAGTGCAAATTGGTATGGTTGGAGTCAATGTCCCCTTACCCGTACCTGTGGCGTATCATTCTTTTGGTGGCTGGAAAAACTCTTTGTTCGGCGATTTACACGCTTATGGTCCTGATGGTGTGCGGTTTTATACCAAACGCAAAACCATCACTCAACGCTGGCCAACTTCTCAGCTGAGAGAGGGTGTGGCTTTTAGTTTTCCGTCGAACTAAGCTCAGGTCTCGTTCTTTACTTCACCATGACTATCACCCCTCACCAAGCCCTCCAGCGCACCATAGAGCATAGAGAAATTTTTTTTGATGAAATGTTGTATTTGATGCGTATGATCACGCGTAACGAAATATCGACACCCGTCCTAGCGGCCATTATCACTGGGCTACGCGTAAAAAAAGAAACTATAGGTGAAATTACCGCAGCGGCCACGGTTTTGCGTGAATTAAGTATCAAAGTGGCCATTGAAGATACTAGGCATTTGGTTGATGTCGTGGGTACCGGTGGCGATGGTAGCCATACTTTTAACATTTCAACTTGTGCCATGCTGGTGGCCGCCGCCGCTGGTGCCAAAGTCAGCAAACATGGTGGACGGGGAGTCAGCAGTACCACCGGTAGTGCCGATGTTCTACAAGCTTTAGGAGTCAATATCCACTTGCCTCCTGAAGCTGTGAGTCAGTCGATTGAACAATGCGGTTTGGGATTTATGTTTGCTCCACAATACCATCCAGCGATGAAAGTTGTTTCCGAGTTGCGCAAAGAATTGGGTATAAAAACCATTTTTAACATCTTAGGACCTCTGACCAATCCAGCCAACGCACCGAATATTTTTATGGGAGTTTTTCACGCAGATTTAGTCGGCATTCAAGTACGCGTTTTACAAAGGCTGGGGGTGCACCATGCTTTGGTCATCTATGGCACGGATGGCATCGATGAAGCCACTTTAGGCGGATCAAGTGTGGTAGCAGAATTGCAATACGGACAAATTCGTGAATACCAAGTGCACCCTGAAGATTATGGTTTAACTATGGGCAGTAGTCGCAACTTAAGGGTAAAAAATGCCCAAGAATCAGCCGATATCATTGTAAGTGTTTTGCAAAATACCCCTGGGTTAGCCAAAGAAATTACGCGCTTCAACGCGGCTTTTACTTTGTACGCGGCCAATGTGGTAACTTCTATCGAAAATGGTCTGGAATTGGCAGAATCGGTTCTCAGCTCAGGTAAGGCTATGCAGTTATTCTTAGATTGGCGGGCGTTTACCCAAAAATTTGTACCGTAATCCACATTAGACACTTTATGTCCAAACCCCATTTTATCAATGCCCAAGAAGCTCCAGAGCGTGTCAAACCGTCGAATTACCCTAAAGAATTGCGGGAATTACTGGCTAAAAAACTCGCTGGTCGTAGCAAAAAACCATTGGGTGATTTTTTTGGTTTGACCAACTTCGGGGTAAATTTAACTTCTTTGGCTCCCGGTGCCATTTCCGCCCTCCCCCATGCTCATAGCCAACAAGACGAGTTCATTTATATTTTGGTAGGGACGCCGACCCTGATCTATGGTAACCAGCACGACCTACTGTCCCCCGGTCTATGTGCGGGATTCAAAGCCGGTTCTGGTGTCGCCCACTACTTGACGAATGCCAGCACAGAGGAAGTCGTGTACTTGGAAATTGGCGATAGAAGCAGTGGTGACACAGTCAGTTACCCAGCAGACGATTTGTACGCCCAATATGTGGACGGTACTTGGGTCTTTTACCACAAAGATGGTCGCCCCTATTAAAGGACTGTTGCCCAAAATTTGGCAGTAATAGCCAATGGAGCAACAGTCTTGCTTCGATCATTTTTTGCGCCCCATCATTTTGGCACACAAGGCCTGGTGCTCTTCAACCTCACGCAAGCTAGCTTTGTAAATGCACAAATTCAATGCTGTATCAGTGATAACCCGTTT
>JASGCH010000011.1 GCA_030054245.1 Gammaproteobacteria bacterium
CGAGAGGTCGAGGAGCGAGGCAACGCCGTAAATCGCCATTTTCAGCCGGTTGTTTCTTATAGGGAATTACTAATTGCCCTCTGGAGGTGGATATGTTGGGCGTGAGTCAGCGCCACTGCGAGTGCATCAGCTGAATCGTTACCAGGTAGTTCAGACAAGGATAATAACCTGCGCACCATTTCTCTGACTTGTATTTTTGCCGCGTGCCCGTGCCCGGCAATGGATTTTTTGATTACCAAAGCTGAGTATTCAAAAATGGGCATTTTGCTTGTACGCATCAAAGCACAAAGACAAGCTCCCCTAGCTTGCCCAAGTTTTAGGGTGGATTGCCCATTCATGCTGACAAAAATTTGTTCTATAACCGCTATCTGCGGGTTGTGTTCTTGCACAATATCTTCTATACCCAGATAGATTTCTAATAATCTTTCGCTCAAAGATTGTGAAAGGCTGTGCGTTCGAATGGTCCCACTGTTGACATAATATGGGTAGTCTGAGCGAATATCGATAATACCAAAACCAGTACTTCTCAACCCAGGATCTATGCCTAAGATGCGCATTATATTATTTTTTGCAAGAGCAGAACCAGACCAAAAAACATCGATGCCCCGATAATGGAAAATAACACCTTCCAAGCTTTGCGGATATATCTCATGTCTTTGATAAAATAACCCAAGAAAAAATACCACAAAGCGAGCAATAAAACCAAAATGACCAATATGAACCAAATGCGTATCATAACAAGATCATGGCGAGGTAAAATAGCTTAAGCTAGAGAGGCTCCACGGCAAATCCACTGCTAATCTAGTCATAGTAAGCTACTTATTAAATGGATAACCATAGGACCATTTGGGGTTTAGAATCTGTGTCGCTCCAAGGTCTGAAACAACTTGAACGGCATCCGGTGAATTTTGTATTTTTTGGACCAAGCCATTGTTTAATTTATGTCCAGACTTATAGGCTTGATATTCACCCAAAAATCCACACCCCAGTGCCATCATATCACCCATAGCATCCAAAATTTTGTGTCTAACAAATTCATCAGGATAGCGTAAATCACCGGGATTCAAAATATTAAAATCATCTAAAACCAGTACATTGTCAAAACTAGCTCCCAAAGACAGGTTTCTGGCTTGAAAAAACTCTACATCTCTGATAAACCCAAAGGTGCGTGCCCGAGCGATTTCTCTTTCAAAATGACCCGCAAAAACATCGTACTCAGCAAATTGCTGAGTTGCCGCAATCACCGCATGCGAAAATTCAATCGTAAATGAAAATTTACAACCGTTATAAGGTTGCACACGCACCCATTTATGATGAATCTCGTCGCGCACCTCGATAGGCTTTAGGATTTTCAGAAATTTTTTAGCCGAATCTTGTACCTTTATACCTGCTTGGCGAATCAAATGTACAAAGGGTGCCGCCGATCCATCTAAAATGGGTATTTCTTCACCCTCAACATCCACAAACAAATTATCGATGCCTAACCCAGCACAAGCGGATAACAAGTGCTCCACGGTTTTAATCGTGACGCCATCTTTAACCAACGACGAAGCATATTCAGTATCTTGAATGGCTTTGGCTTCTAAGGGGATGAGCACGGCAGTAGCCAAATCCGTGCGCCTAAAAACAATGCCGGTATTGAGGGACGCTGGTCGCAAGTTGATTTTTACCAACTTGCCACTGTGTAGCCCTATGCCTGCGGTCTCTACGGAGGAATGAATGGTTCTTTGCCGAATATCCATAATGTGATTGTACTTGTGAAACCTTTGCACCGAGCGGCGTAGCCGTTGGTGCAAAGGTTTCCTTGTATGATTTCTTCAGAATAAGCTCCTAACACCTTGGGGTTTCGCCATGGAAGCAAGGATCTTTACTTTACAATTTAGACCATGCTGGTGGCACTCCAACGGCTCTGCGAATCAAAATACAGAAACTTAACCATGGGCTAATAAAAGACTGTTGCACAAGGGTCTTGGAAACCAAGGTACTGCAGTTTGCGAAACAACGGTCTATTAAAGTTAAGCACCACCTTGCCTAGTTATTTTACAGCAATATGAATACAGCTCTCGCCTATTTTACCAATTTGCAAATCAACATTATTCGTGCCATTGAAAAACTGGATGGCAACAAATTTTATTTAGATCATTGGCATAAAGATAATCATTCCCCACTACAAGGCTATGGCATCACTGGAATTTTAGAAAATGGCCAAGTTTTTGAGCGAGCAGGTTGCTCCTTTTCGTCTATTCGTGGCTCAAACCTGCCGTCTGCGGCTACCCAAAAAAGACCTGAGTTGGCTGGTTGTGCATTTCAAGCTATGGGAGTATCTTTGGTATTTCATCCACATAACCCTTATCTGCCCACCGTACACATGAATGTGCGTTTATTTAAAGTCGAATACCCTCATGTACCTGAACAGGAATTAGTTTGGTATGGAGGCGGGATGGATTTGACCCCCTACCTACCATTCGCAGAAGATGCCAAGCACTTTCATGGGGTATGCAAATCCACTTTAGAAGTATTTGGTCATGATTTATATGAGCAATTTAAAAAGAATTGTGACGACTATTTCTTTCTACCCCATCGCCATGAGCAACGCGGCATAGGAGGCATATTTTTTGATGATTTTCATGCCTTTGATAAGGATACTAACTTTCAATTGCTACAAGCTGTGGGTGATTCGCTACTTCCAGCCTACTTACCCATAGCGCTCAAAAGAAAGGATTTACCCTACAGTCAGGATGAGCTCGATTTTTTATATTATCGCCGCGGCCGATATGTTGAATTTAATTTGATTCACGATCGGGGGACGCATTTTGGCTTGCGTTCAGGAGGGCGTACGGAATCGATTTTAATGTCTTTACCTCCTAAAGTAACTTGGTCCTATTTGCCCAGTCAAAGAATAAAAGATTTAGAAAATGAGTTGGTTACTAAATACTTAATACCTAGACAATGGCTTTAAAGAAGTTTACTACAAGAAGACCGTTGCATCATCGGCTTTGGTGCCGCTCGGTGAGCTGTCAAAGTACAAGGCTTCCGCGGCGCACCACGCAACCAGCAGAATTTACTCAAATGATCATGCTAAGAACCACATAACGCAGTCATTGGATAGTGTAGTAGGTGGTGCAACCGTCTTTTCGGTAGGAACCCTAACGGTGCAACGAGTTTTATCTAACTATAAAAACATGAGTCCCTTTAAAATTGCCCTGTTTGGCGGTTCTTTTGACCCTCCACATCGTGGTCATATTCAGATCATCCACACAGCTCTAGAAACCCTAGAGCTAGAACATCTTTATGTCATACCTATAGGCATTCCCACCGCATTAAAAAATAGGGAACTCACGCCAGCCCATCACCGCTTAAACATGTGCCAGCTGGCCTTTCATTCGATACCCAAAGTATCTATATGCACATTCGAACTGTTAACCGCTCAAACCAGTTATACTTATTTGACCATCCAAGCGTTTACCAGCCAATTTCCACAAGCCGATTTATATTTAATCCTAGGGGAAGATAATTTTCGTCATCGATTTCGATGGAAAAATTGGCATGAAATTGAAAAACAGGTACAACTTGTGGTAATAGCACGAAAATTGCTCACTGATGAAGCTGTAGCTCTTGATTTAACTCCATCTAAGTGCTTGTATATACAAATACCGGTTATTGCTGATATCAGTTCTACTCAGTTGCGGTATGGCATCAAACACCGCACTATGGCCGAATCTGTGCTAACCAGTCATTTGCCTCCAGAAGTCATAGACTATATTCAAACGCATCAACTTTATCTATAATCAACTACACATCATTGACAAATTCTTATTCATGAACGACATACGCTATTTACAAAAATTACAAAACGCCATTGTGGATGGATTGTTGGAAATCAAAGCTCAGGAGATACAAATCTATAATACCAGCCAAAAAACCACTCTATTTGATAGAGTCATCATTGCCAGTGGTAACAGCAATAGACAACTTCTAGCACTCAGTGATAGTGTAGTTGAACGCCTAAGTTATGATAGATTTCCGCGTCCACGCGTTGAAGGCAATAATCAAAGCGAATGGATCTTGGTTGATTGTTACCAAGTCATCGTACACCTCATGTTATGGCCGGCTCGACAATTTTATGAATTAGATAAACTTTGGGGGCAAGTCCCCATCAAACTCAAAAAATTAGACGCCTCTTCTGTGCAAACTTAAGTTGGTAATGGAGATGGCTTACCAAGTTAAAACTGTTGCACCGACGGCTGGTTCTTTACTACTCTACCGCGATGAAAAACTTTTATTGGGATGATCCTTTTTTACTTAGGAAACAACTAACTGAAGAAGAACAGTTTATTTTTACTTCTACGCAACAATTTGCCGAAAAACGGCTGGTACCTAGAATCACCGAAGCATTCCGGCAAGAATATACCGATCCTCAAATATTCCTTGAAATGGGAGATATGGGTTTGTTTGGCGTGTTTTTACCAGAAAATTTTGGCGGACAAAACTTAAATGCCACCGCCTACGGACTGATAGCCCGAGCTATTGAGTATGTTGATTCTGGTTATCGCTCTATGTTGAGCGTCCAATCTTCCTTAGTCATGTTACCCATTTATGAGTTCGGTTCAACTATAGCCAAAGAAAAATACCTACCCAAATTGGGCAAAGGTCAGCTGATTGGCTGTTTTGGCTTAACTGAACCAGACCATGGATCTGACCCCGGTGGTATGTTAACTCGTGCCCAACCAGTGGATGGTGGCTATGTATTAAACGGAACCAAATCTTGGATTACCAATAGTCCCATAGCCGATATCATGGTAATTTGGGCTAAGACTATGGATTCAGCGGGCAATCTAGGACCCATAAAGGGTTTTATTGTAGAACGCGGTAAAGGCGTAGCCACGCCACCCATTAAAGGAAAAATTGGGTTGCGAGCCTCGGTGACGGGGCAAATTATTTTAGATCAAGTTTTTGTGCCTGATGAAAATGTCTTTTCGGATATTGAGGGCTTAAAAGGGCCTTTTATGTGCTTAAACAGTGCTAGATTCGGTATTGCTTGGGGTGCACTTGGCGCGGCTGAATTTTGTTGGCATACGGCTAGACAATATGCTCTCGACCGAAAACAATTTGGTCGCCCTTTAGCCGCCAATCAACTGATACAAAAAAAATTATCCGATATGATGACCGAAATCGCTCTCGGTTACCAAGGTTGCTTGCGTCTTAGTCAGATGAAGGATCAAAAGCTTGACACTATCGAATTGATTTCATTATTAAAGCGTAATTCCGCCGCCAAAGCTTTGCACATTGCCAGAAATGCCCGAGACATACTCGGTGCCAATGGCATACAAGATGAGTACGGAGTGGCCAGACATTTGGTCAATCTCGAAGTGGTAAATACTTACGAAGGTACTGAAGATATTCACTCTCTTATCTTAGGTCGGGCACAAACTGGCATCTCCGCCTTTACTTCTTAATAGGCATGATCCACCAAAAAATAGTCGTTGGGTTCAGCGGAGGGGTCGATTCCGCCGTGGCCGCCGGTTTACTAAAAGCCGAGGGTCATGAAGTAATCGCCATTTTTATGAAAAATTGGCAGGACGAAAATGATCCCTATTGTCCAGCGAATGAAGACTTTGTCATCGCCGCCGCCGTAGCTGATGTGCTCGATATTGAGTTGCAATTTATTGATTTTTCAAAAGAATACTACCAACAGGTATTTGAATCTTTTTTACAAGACCTAAAAAATGGGTTGACTCCAAACCCAGATGTTTTATGCAACGCCCATATCAAATTTACAGCTTTTTTAGAGCATGCCCTCAATTTGGGAGCAGATTTAATCGCTACCGGACACTATGTTGGACGCCGACTACAGGATGAATGGGTGGTATTGAGCGAGGCACTGGACTCTACCAAGGATCAAAGTTATTTTTTATACAGACTGAATCAGTCTCAGCTCAAAAAAAGTATTTTTCCTCTGGAAAAGTACACCAAAAAGCAAGTACGGCAACTCGCCCAAACTTGGAAACTACCCAATGCCGCTAAAAAAGATTCCACAGGCATTTGTTTTATCGGAGAAAGACCTTTCAAGGAATTTGTAAACCGATTCATTCCAAGCAATCCCGGAGACATGGTGGATGAACGGGGTCGGGTACTAGGACGGCACGACGGCTTAGCCTTCTATACCCTAGGGCAAAGAAAAGGCTTAGGCGTAGGTGGTACGGCATTTTCTGAGCCCGATTCGGCATGGTATGTGGCGAGTAAAAACTTGAGCGACAATACCTTATTATTGGTACAAGGACGCGAGCACCCACTTTTATGGCATAAAATGGTACAAGTTCTGGACTGTTCTTGGATTTCAGGCCTAGCTCCTAAAGCTGACCCATCGATGAGTTACCGTGCCAAAACGCGTTATCGGCAAGTGGCTCATGAATGTCAAATAGACTTAGAATCACCGACTTCAGCCATATTAACCTTTGACCAACCTCAATGGGCAGTAACCCCAGGGCAGTCGGCTGTGCTCTATTCTGGAGATGTATGTCTTGGCGGCGGCATCATTCAGTCCTAGACCCAAGTGGAATCTTTATCTCCCAAAGACCTTTTGATATGAATCGCAGACAATTCCACCAACTCTTGCTGGCTGGTGTAGCTGTAGAGCTTCCATCACAACCCCAGTTTTCTGCCAGAATCACCGATTATCCTTTTCAGTTAGGAATAGCCAGTGGCAACCCTACCAGTAGTTCGGTGATTTTATGGACGCGGTTGATGACCGACACTAAAACCTTTAAACCACTGGAGCAACCTAATATAAAGGTTCATTGGGAAGTCTATGCTGATAGCCATTTGCAACAATTGGTTGCACAAGGCGATAGCGACGCCTTAGCCGATTACGCGCATAGTGTGAGAGTACGAGTCCATCATTTACGAGCCAATACTTATTATTGGTATCGCTTCACTTGTGCAACTTTTCACAGTTCCCTAGGGCGCACCAAAACTCTGCCAGAAGCCAATAGCCAAGTCAGCTTACGCTTTGCCGTCGCCAATTGTCAAAACTTTCAGCATGGTTATTTTACCGCCTACCAGCAAATCGCCCTAGAAAATTTGGATTTTGTTTTGTTTCTTGGAGATTATATCTATGAATATGGACCGTCTAAGAGTAAGGGGATGCGTTACCATTTAGGTCCAGAAGCCAAGGATTTAGCTGGATATCGTCAACGCCATGCCCAGTACAAAGCCGACAAGATGTTACAACAAGCGCACGCCCAACACCCTTGGTTTTTTATTTGGGATGATCACGAAGTTCAGAACGATTACACCCATGTCAAGAGTACCGTGGCAGAAGACCTTAGCATTGAATTTTATGCCCGCCGTAAATCTGCTTACCAAGCCTATTACGAACACCTACCGTTTTATTTTGACAAGCCGGATTTTGCCAACTTTCAGTTATTCCAAAATCTACTTTACGGACAATCGATGGAATTTTGGCTACTCGATACCAGACAATACAAAGATCCTTTTGCTTGTTACGAACTAGCCATGAAAAATTATCGTGTGCTAAGCGGTTGTGAGGAATTGCTGTGGCCCCGTTCTATGCTAGGTATTCAGCAAGAACAGTGGTTAGATCAGAGCTTTACCAAAAGCACGCGACCTTGGAAATTTATTGCCCAAACCACCTTAGTACACCCGGGAAGTAATGATCCAACATTCCCACAAAAAAAATTTGTTGACGGCTGGAGCGGCTATCCGAAAGCTCGACAAAGACTCATAGATACCATCGCCAGAAATACATCCGGGCAGACCATTGTTTTAGGAGGAGATATTCACGCCAGTGCCATCACCCTGCTCAGAAAATCCTCAGCTCATATAGCAGATAAACCCATTGCTACCGAGGTGGTAACCACCTCTATTTCATCCAAAGGTTTGCATAAAAGAGAGGCAGAGTATTATCTTAAAAACCCTGACTTTGTTTACTTTAACTCTGAAGATAGAGGTTATTCGGTTTTTGAAGTGACTGAAGATACATTGGTCTTAAAATTTGTAACCACTCCTTCACCGGTAAACTTAGAGAGTAAGTTTTCAGTCAATGCATTATTTGAATTAAAAATCGGGGGAGATCGCCCCCATAAAATCCAAGTCCTAAACTAATATGTTACCGCTAGCAAAAGTACCCCTAACCGGTCTTCTAGGCGGGTCGGTTCAGCAATCTAAATCGCCCACCATCCATCATCATTGGTATGACCAACTGAATTTACCCGGGCACTACGCCTTGTTCCCAACACCCCCGCATAGGCTTGCGCATACGGTAGAAATTTTCAAACAGTTGCCGATGCTGGGTTTTAATGTAACCCTACCTTATAAAATCGACATCCTGCCTTTCTTAGATCACATTGACGAAGACGCCCAAATCATTGGCGCTGTAAATACCGTGGTCAAAAAAAACCATCAGCTCATAGGCTACAACTTTGACGGCATAGCTTATGTGCAAAGTGTGGTGGCCTTATATCCGCTGGAGCATTTTATAGACGACACCATCGTGATACTGGGTTCAGGGGGAGCCACTCGCTCGATCTTGGCTCAATTGATCAAACAAGGTGCCCACCAAATAGTCATTGTGCATCGCAACCTACTCAGTTTCCATGCCCTGCAAAACGCCTATCCACATATTCGTTTTCAATCGCTTAGGTGGCCAGACATCTACCAATGCCTACCCCAAGCTAAGCTTCTCATCAATACCACTTCCTTAGGTATGTTGGGGCAAAAGGAGCTAGACTTGGATGTCAGCTGGCTCCCTGACGACGCCATTGTATCGGATATTGTTTATAATCCGTTGGAAACGACCTTGCTCAAAAAGGCCAAAGAACGGGGGCTAAAGTGCGTTGACGGGCTCGGTATGTTGCTGTACCAAGCCCAGTTTGCTTTTCAGCAATGGTTTGGTATCAAGCCACCAGTGGATGATGAAGTTCGCAGGTATGTGGTGCAATCTTTTCATCCACCCGCCCATTAAAAAACCCGAAACTGTTGCCCTAGACTGTTGCGCAACTCCATTCAACTAACCTTAGTTATCCAACTCATTATGAACCTATCATGAATACTGAATTAATCCATTTAATTGCTAGTTCCACCTGGTTGGTACAGTTGGTGTTAATTTTATTGTTCCTTACTTCTATAGTAAGTTGGACCATTATCGTATCTAAGAGCCTCTACCTCAACCAACAACTCAAAGCTGATCATCAATTTTCTATAGATTTTCGGAATGCAGATGACCTCAATGCTTTCAATAAAACCAATCGGGAAAGCCTCGCTAAAAGCGGTCCCTTGCTACGCATTTTTGTCGTTGGTATGAAAGAATTTAATAAACTATCTATGGCTTCATCACTGGATAAGTCGGTACAAAATGCCAGACGAGCCATGCGTTCAAAAATGCAAAAAGAGTTAGACGCTCTAGAACATTTATTGGCTTGGTTAGCTTCCATAGGATCAGTTTCGCCGTACATAGGTTTATTAGGAACCACTTGGGGCATTATGCACGCCTTTTTAGGTTTTGCTGATTTACAACAAGTTACTTTAGCCAAAGTAGCTCCCGGTATCGCCGAAGCCCTGATTGCCACTGCGGTAGGTCTCTTCGTGGCTATTCCAGCCGTATTAGCGTATAACCACCTAAGCTCAAAAATTGACCATATTGCCAATAATTTAGAAACCTTTATTGAGGACATGACCAACCTTTTACAATCTCCCTCTCTTTCTATGCGCAGTTAGTTTGTCTAAAAAGCCTGGTGGCATCGCGAGTTACCATGCTCAAGACTGTTGCACCATCGGCTGGCGCCGCTCGGTGCCACAGTCTTATATTGAGTATATGCGCGACTAGGAGCGACAGCGCGGCACCAGCTGATGGTGCCATAGTCTTTTCAATCCATTTGACATATCCATCCATAAGTTATGAACGAAATAATTTGCCCACATTGTAAGAAAGCCTTTAAAGTTGATGAATCGGGGTTTGCCGACATTCTAAAACAAGTTCGTGACCACCAATTTGATGAAGAAATTCAGAACAGACTGGCACTTGCAGAAAAAGACAAAGAAAGTGCAATAAAATTGGCTGAAGCAAATATAAAAAATGTTTTTGAAAAACAACTGGCTAAAAAAGACCAAGAACTATCTAACCTGAAAATAAAAAAAGAAGCCGAGCTATCACAAAAAATATCTCAAAAGGATAATGAGCTACTTCAACTCAAAGGCAAAATTGACCATGCAGAAATAGATAAAAAATTAGCCATTAACGAAGCAACCAAAAAAATAGAAAAAGAACGAGATGAGTTGGTTAATGCTATTAAAATTCAGGAGACCGAAAAAGAACTACTTAAAAAGTCATTGACCGAAAGGTATTTGATTGAATTAAAAGAGAAAGATGCCATTATCAAACATAAGGACGAAGAAATTGCACTAAGAAAGGATATGAAGTTAAAACTATCCACCAAAATGATAGGAGAAACTCTTGAGCAACATTGTGAGACAGAATTTAACAAACTTCGTGCAACTGCTTTCCAAAAAGCCTATTTCGAGAAAGACAACGATTCAAAATTAGGAAGCAAAGGGGATTTTATTTATAGAGAGAATGATCATGCAGGCAATGAAATCATTTCCATAATGTTTGAAATGAAAAACGAAGGCGATGAAACTGCAACTAAAAAACGCAATGAAGACTTTTTAAAGGAACTTGACAAAGATAGAGTAGAGAAAAATTGCGAATATGCTGTTCTTGTCTCTCTTTTAGAAGCCGATAGCGACTATTATAATTCTGGAATTGTGGACATGTCACATAAATATTCCAAGATGTATGTCGTTCGCCCGCAATTTTTTATTCCTATTATTACCCTATTGCGAAATGCGGCAATGAACTCGATCCAATACAAAGCCGAATTAGCATTGGTAAGAAACCAAAATATTGACATTACTCATTTTGAAGAGAAGGTAAATAAATTTAAGGAAGGTTTTGCAAGAAACTATGATTTGGCCAGTCGCAAATTTAAAGAGGCAATTGACGGAATTGACAAAACGATTAAAGAATTGGAAAAAACCAAAGTGGCTTTATTGTCATCTGAAAACAATCTTCGACTAGCCCATGAAAAAACCGAAGACTTGACCATTAAAAAATTGACTCACGGTAACCCCACCATGAAAGCTAAATTTGACGAGCTGAATAAACCTTAGTCAGATATCATTTCATCAACCACCCATGTTGAATACACTGAGGATATTATAAAAAAACCATTCTTGGAAAGTTAGAACAAATGAATGGGGAAAATAGATTTGTCATGGATAGGGAACGATTAGAAGCGCTCAGTTGGGATGAATGTTTTAACACCCCATTCAAAAGACTGTTGCACCAGCGGCTGAGGCAACAGTCTTAGCGCGGGTCATTTGACAGTATAATGAGTGGTGCAACAGCCTAAACGCAGTCATTTGGTAGTCCAGTCGGCGACAAACCCGAGGGAGCAACGGTCTTTAAAGGAGCGTATCGAAGAAAATCAAGCGGATCTCTTAAAAAGGAACCACCATGATAGATTCATGGAGCATGAATGCTGGGTTCACGAATTTAAGCGATAGCACAAGTTTTTCATTTTCATCCTTACAAAGAAACCTATATGACCGTAAATTTAGTAAAAACATTGGGTAATGGCCGGACCGTGGTAAATTTTGCGTTTCCAGACGCCACTCGAGAACAGGTGCGTCATATTGCGATGAACGCTTGGGATACCTTTGACCGATATATAGATTTTGGTACGACTACATACCAAGTGAATATCTCGTCTCTGGGGGGCGATGTTCCTATCGTTGGTAGTCCTACTGCTTCCACTGCCAGTGGTGCAATAGGCCCGAATGATAATTTTGGTTCTACTGCAAATCCATATCGCTTAAACTTAGGTTTATACAATAACTACAGGATTGGTGAGGAAACGAGATTCCGTGAAATTGTGTATGGTTCGGCTGTGGCAGTTGCTATAGCGGCGTTTTGGTGGGCGCCATGGGTAATACCAGGGGCTATAGCAGTCGCAGTGGGTGTGGGAGAGGCCACCATTTCTAACTACTTTTACACAGAGCCAGGATTGTCGAGACTCATGACGCAACAGCTGGGTAAAATGTTAGGCGTTGGACATGTCCGATCCGATATCACCGTGAATGGCTATGCGGCGTACACTACTTTGTCCAAGTTAGGCTTCGATCAGTACGATGCGTCTGGGAACTTAACTGGGTCTAATATTTTCACCTCCACGGTCCCACCGCGCGCTGCATATACTGGAGGGAGTTTAACCTTGGCTGAGCAAGGAATTCTCTGGTCTTTGGGATATACCATGAAAGGAGGATCATCGTCTGGTTCTTTTGGTACCGATACTATCGTTGGGAGTGACAGTCATGACGCCATCAAAACTTATGCAGGGGCAGATACAGTGGATGCTAGGGGTGGGGATGATTTCGTCGATTCCGGTGTGGGTGAAGGCAAAACTGTAAGATTGGGAACTGGTAACGATATATTTGATGGAGTGGAAGAATTATCTGGCAACGATATTGTCTATGGGGATGCTGGTAACGACAATATATGGGGAGGTTGGGGCTTAGATACCCTTTATGGTGGAGACGGTTATGATAATATTTCAGGGGAGAATGACGCAGACACTATTTATGGCGATGCGGGTGATGATTATCTGTATGGTCAAAATGGTAACGATATTCTGTATGGCGGTACTGGTAACGATAATGTGTATGGCCAAGCAGGGAATGATTATTTAGAGGGCGGACTGGGTAATGATGGTTTATATGGTTGGGACGGGGATGATACTATTTTAGGGGGGGATGACGCAGACACCATTTATGGTGATACGGGTGATGATCGTCTGTATGGCGGTACTGGTAACGATAATGTGTATGGCCAAGCGGGGAATGATTATTTAGAGGGTGGAATGGGTAATGATAGTTTATATGGTGGGGACGGGAATGATGTGATCGACGAAGATGGTCCTGGTGTAATGCTACTGGGACTAGGTTATGGTAATGATACGATTGATGCCGGTGCTGGTGACGATACGGTATGGGCTGGTGATGGCAACGATGTGGTCATCGGAGGCACCGGCAACGACACATTAAACGGAGAGTTCGGGGACGATGTGATTTCTGGGGGATTAGGGAATGACCGTTTGTATGGTGGTGGTGGAAATGATCAATTTGTCTTCGCTACTACTTTACGGTCTGCCGTAGGACCATTTTATACGCGTTTTGGGGAATCAGACATTATCTATGACTTTTATAGATTTTTTAAAGCTCCTCCTTTAATGGGTGATACTATTGTTCTGGATCGAGGAGATACCTATGAATTGATGCAGAGCGGAAACAACACCATGATTGCAACCAGTTCTGGTCTGACGATTACCCTCATGGATTTCAATGTAGACCAGTGGTCTAGTAGTGCTGTTCTGTACGCGTGAGCCTTGTGTCACTCAAACTCCGCATAAGACTGTGGCAACCGCGGCACCAGCCGATGGTGCAACGATCTTTAGTCATTCTGTAAGAACTCCATGGCTCTAGCTGGTCTTTTGGGTCTTGGTCCCTCAGTTTTTTAAGACCTTTTGGGAGTGGCTGGGGTGTAAGCGTCTTTTTATAGGCTTGTAAGTTGATCGTCTATTATCACTATGCGTAGAAAATTATTACACCAAATCAATATGGTACCCTTCATTGACATCATGTTGGTATTATTGGTGGTTTTTATGGTTACGGCAACTTTAGTTCCAACTTCGGTACTTGAACTACCTAGTATAGGTGAGGCCGCACTTCCTAAACCGAGTACCATCCATATTGACATATTAAACCCTCAAGCCATTGTTTTGCGTACAGAGCACCAAGACCCAGTCACCCTATCTTTAACCCAATTAACCTCTAAAGTTCAGGAATTATTAGCCCTTAATCGGCAAACTCCAGTGGTTATTTCGGCATCCAAAGACCTAGCTTATGATCAGGTCATGCAAGTCATGGATTTGCTACAATCCGCTGGCGTCGAGCAATTGGGGTTAGCGGTTAAAGTGGCGCGCTAAGCATAAGACTCGGACCTTGCGGCCATCGGGTTCATAGAAAGACTGTTGCACCCTCGGCTGGTACCGCTCGGTGAGCTGTCATCATGACCAGTCTAGAGCGAACGCCCCCAGCGGAATTTACTGGGATGATCATTCGCGGGTGAGCGCTCCTGATCTCGCATATTGAGTATATGCGAGATCAGGAGCGGAAGCGCAATGGATAGCGCAACGAACTTAAGCACCTACATAACGCCGTAATTTGGCAACCGCGGCACCAGCCGAGGGTGCATCAGTCTTCTTTCATGATGACAGCTCGTGTATTGACGAACCCATTCAGGGTAGCATCTTTTTGAACCTTCATCATGTTTGACCGTTTTTCGTTAAAGACTGAATTTTTATGGGTAAGTTTAGTACATGTATCCTTGGTCTTAGGACTATGGTGGGTTTTTGAGAGTAAACCTAGCCACCCCAAAACCGAAAAACCCTTACAAGCCTATATTTGGCGTCCCCTAGCCAGTGAGAACACCCAGCCATTATCTCCCAAGTCACCTCCCAAGCCCAGTCCAGAAAGTTCCCTCAAAAATCCACCCTCTAAACCAGCCCCTAGCCCTAAAATCAAGCCAAACACCCTACCCATTAAGCCACTCGCACCAGCTCCCAAGCTCCCCAAAACTTCAGATAAACCACCCAACTTGAAGCCACGGCCTCCGGACAATGCTAAACCTATAGAAAAGGCTAAACCTCCCGAAAAGGCTAAGCCTACGGAAAACGCTAAACCTACGGAAAAGGCTAAACCTGCGGAAAAGGCTAAACCTCCCGAAAAGACTAAGCCTCCCGAAAACGCTAAGCCTACGGAAAATGCCAATGATGAATTACAAAGAGCACAAAATTTGGCCCGATTAAAAGGTTTAGCTACGCCAACCCCTCCTCCGTTGACCTCGATTTCTTCAGACTATCACTATAAAATTCAAGAACAAATACAACCCCATATTGTTTGGTGGCAAAATCCTGACCCGATGACCGAAGTGGTTGTTCAGGTTACTTTGGACCCAGGTGGTAAAATTCTAACCATCAAAGTCGTAAGCATTAAAGGAGACCCCCATTATAAAGACGCGGTGGTTCGTGCCTTAGAAAAGGCTGGGTGGTTACCCAAAGATAAAAGCGGAGCTGTACCACCGATTCTGAGTATCCGGTTTTCTCCGTTAAAATGACC